>DQTK01000075.1 GCA_015662815.1 Aquifex aeolicus
CAAAGAGTTATATTGGTTTGGCGAAGCTCGTATGTTTTGGCTAAACTTTCTATTGTAAATCCTGACTCCCCTAATTATTAAACAGGCTCTAGTAAACTTGTTAGGTTCTAAAAAATGGAGGATAATTCTCTTATGCACACAGTTAGGGTAGGGATTATAGGTTGTGGAACTGTTGGAACTGGAACTGCAAAACTCCTGATGGAAAACAGGGAGATTATAAAAAAGAGGACGGGTTTAAATCTTGAACTGGTTAAGGTTGCAGATATAGATTGGGAGAGGGAAAGGGAATTTAACATTCCCGAAAATCTTAGAACTACAAACTACAAGGAAGTTATTGAGGAAGCTGATATAGTTGTTGAACTTGTAGGTGGAAAAACATTTGCCAAACAGCTTATTCTTGAAGCACTTGAGAAAGGAAAATTTGTTGTAACGGCTAATAAACATCTTCTTGCGGAAGATGGAATAGAACTTTTTGAAAAGGCCAGGGAAAGAGATTTGTTTATAGGGTTTGAGGCTTCAGTAGGTGGAGGAATTCCCGTAATAAAGGCACTGAGAGAAGGCCTTGTAGGTAATAGGGTGCTAAATATCCTGGGCATTTTGAACGGGACTACCAACTACATACTTACAAGAATGTTTGAGGAAAACTTGGATTTTGATATGGCACTCAAGGAAGCTAAAGGAAAGGGATATGCCGAAGCTGACCCTTCTCTTGATGTAGATGGTTGGGACGCTGCTCACAAAATAGCCATCTTAGCAATGCTCGCTTATGGAAACTACATAAACTTCAAAGATGTTTACGTGGAAGGTATAAGAAATGTGGATAAGTTGGACGTGGAACTCGGGAAAGAATTGGGATACACTTTAAAACTCTTAGCTATTGCTAAAAAGGTAGATTCTGAAATCGAAATAAGAGTTCATCCCACTTTTATCCATTCTGAGGAAGCATTAGCTAAAGTTTCCGGAGTGTACAACGCTATAATGATTGAAGGTGATTTTGTAGGAAAAACTATGTTCTACGGTCAAGGGGCTGGCTCTCGTCCCACAGCTTCTGCGGTGGTATCAGATATAGTTGATGCAGGAAAGTTTCTACTTTGCAAATCAAAACTAAATCTTCCCGTGAACTGGGAAACCGAAACTATTAAAGTAAGGAAAAATTTTTACTCAAGGTATTATTTAAGATTTGATGTACCGGATAAACCGGGTGTTTTGGCAAAAATCGCAAATGTTCTTGCAGATTACAACATAAGTATAGCTTCTGTTCTTCAAAAGGAAATGGTATGTAAAATTGCAGGAAAGGAAAACGAAGCAATAGTTCCGTTGGTCATACTTACCCATAAGGCCTTTGAGAAAGACATACAAAACTCCCTTAGAGAGATATCTCGGCTTCCCGTAGTAGTGGATAAACCCGTTCTCATACGTGTAGAAGAAGAAGCTTACTAAAATATATTCTCATGAGTTTCTTAGTTTTTGTTAGCATGACACCTTTAGGAAAGGGAGAAAGTGTAAGTAAGTATGTTGCTAAAGTAGTGGATATAGTTGATGAGTCAGGGCTTCCTTACGTCCTTACTCCTATGGGAACAATAATAGAAGGTGAAGATTGGGATGAAGTTATGGATGTTCTAAAAAGAGGGTTTGAAGCACTCAAAAAAGACTGCAACAGAGTATCTATTATTATGAAGATTGATTATAGAAAGGGTAAAAAAGGTAGACTTGTTCAAAAAGTGAAATCGGTTCAGGAAAAGCTGGGAAGGGATATAAATGTAGCGACTATTCCCGAAGAGGACAAATGAGGGAACTCATAGAAAAGGCAAATATACTTCAGGAATCTCTGCCGTACATAAAAGAATTCCACGGGAAGATTTTCGTTATAAAGTACGGCGGTTCCGCTATGCACGAAGAAGAACTGAGAGAATCATTTGCTAAGGATGTAGTTTTGCTTAAATACGTAGGAATAAATCCTGTAATAGTCCACGGCGGAGGTCCTCAGATAAGTAAGACTCTGGAAGTTTTTGGAATAAAACCGAAGTTTATAAACGGTATACGAAAAACAGACCAAATAACTATGCACATAGTGGAGATGGTACTTTCGGGGGATATAAACAAAGATATAGTAGCTCTCATAAACAGGTTTAGCGGAAGAAAAATTTACGCTGTAGGCCTTTCGGGAAGAGACGGAAGGCTTCTCAAAGCTAAAAAACTGGATAAAGAAAAATATTTTTCGGAGTTAGGGCTTCCCGTACCCGAAGATGACATAGGTTTTGTAGGTGAAATTACAGATGTAAATGAAGAGTTAATCCATACGCTTCTAGAACATAATTTTATTCCCGTAATAGCTCCGATAGGTGTGGGAGAAAAAGGGGAAGCTTACAACATAAATGCCGACATAGCAGCCTCGGAAATAGCAACGGAACTTAAAGCGGAAAAGTTAATATACCTTACCGATACACAAGGTGTAAAAGATAGAAAGGGAAATTTAATTTCTACATTAACCAAAGAAGAAGCTGAAAAATTGATAAAGGAAGGAGTAATAAGGGAAGGAATGATACCAAAAGTCAAGTCCGCTCTGAAGGCAATAGAGAGAGGTGTCAAGAAAGTTCACATAATAGACGGTAGAGTCAAGCATTCTATCTTACTTGAAGTGTTTACAAAGGAAGGAATAGGTACTGAGGTGGTGGCTTAAAATTTTTTCTATATTTAAGTATGTAAACAATTACTTATAATTATCCTATTATGGGTATGATTAAAAATTTAGAAGAGAGATTTGGTGAGAAGCCTGTGAGCGAAGTAGCTTACGAAGATGCAAATGCAAAGGTTATAAGGTTTTACCTCAAGGGAGGGCAGGAAATAAAGCCTCATAAGTCTCCCTCAAGTGTTTACATTACTGTACTTAAAGGTAAACTGAATTTCCTTTTAGGAAAAGATAACTCCGAAGTTGAGGTATGTGCCAGAGGGACTGCATTTTACGAACCTGAAGAATTACATGGTTTTAAAGCTCTGGAAAATTCTGTAGTGGAGGCTGTGATAACCCCTAAGCCAACACATAAAGTAAACCTTTCTTAAGGTTTATAAAAAATTCTTATATATCAAGGGTGCATAATACCAAAGGATTTATATTACGACATTGAAAATCAGGTTTGGGTGCGGGTAAACGAAGACGGGACGATAACACTCGGCCTAACGGATGTGGGACAAACTCGCGCGGGAAGACTCCTGCATATAAGAGTAAAATCCTTGGGAACTAAAGTAAAGAAGGGAAAACCTGTAGCGACCTTAGAAAGCGGAAAGTGGGCTGGGCTTGTACCGGCATTAGTCGAAGGTGAAATCGTAGATATAAACCCTAAAGTTGTTGAAGACCCCAATTACATAAACATAGACCCTTATGGTGATGCTTGGATTGTAAAGATAAAACCTTC
>DQTK01000002.1 GCA_015662815.1 Aquifex aeolicus
GACCCTGTAAGAATCCTTAGGGGATTCAGGCTTTCCATAGAGAAGAATCTGACCTTGACAGAGGACTTTTATGAGTTTGTAAAAGAAAACCCAAAGCTTGTTCTAAAGTCCCCAATTGAGAGAATTACCCAGGAACTTTTCAAGATTATGAAGGAAAAAACTTCCCATAGAGTAATAAGAGAACTTTATCAGTACGGTATTTTTGAAGCTATATTTCCTGAGTTTAAAAGATTGAAGGAAATAAAAGACCAAGGAGAAAACCACATATATCCTTTGGATGAACACACTCTAAAAACGCTTGAATTCCTTGAAGATGTTATAGAAAATAGAGCCAAATATCTCAGTAGGGAGCTTCTCAAGGATTTCGGAAAGAAGAGAGTTCTAGGTGAGTTTACCGATGTGGAACTCTTAAAGTTGGGAGCACTTTTCCACGATATAGGAAAACCCGAAACCTTTAAAATTAGGGATGGTAAGATAACATTTTACGACCACGATAAGGTAGGTGCAAATATAGTAAAGGAAATAGGCAGAAGGCTGAAGTGGGGAGAAGAGGCAACCGAGTTTATATCCAAGCTTGTAAGACATCATTTAAGGCCTTTTTATCTCAGGGAAGCCTTCAAAAAGGGACAACTAAAAAGAAAAGGAATGGCAAACTTTTGGAAGGACTGTGAAGATATAGCTCCCCATCTTTTCCTACTTTCTATAGCGGATGCCCTGGCAAGTGGTGATAACGAGGAAGATGTGAAAGCACTGATAGAAACTATATCGGAGTTAGAAGGTTTCAGGGAAAACGAGCTGAATAAAGAATTTTTAAAACCAATTCTCAGTGGTAATGAAATAATGGAAATTTTAAAAATAAAACCCGGGAAAATGGTTGGAATCCTTAAAAAATCCCTCGAAGAAGCTCAACTTGAGGGAAAAGTAAAAACTAAGGAGGAAGCTATTGAATTTGTAAAGGAAAAGTATAAAGAATTACAAAAAAAGTAGATTTCTTATAATTTTCTTACATGGCTAAATTTATATTCGTTACCGGCGGTGTTCTTTCCTCCTTAGGTAAAGGTATAACCTCCGCGTCAATAGCTTCAATTCTCGAGGAAATGGGATATAAGGTTACTCTCCAGAAGCTAGACCCCTACCTCAACGTAGATGCTGGAACGATGAGTCCTTATCAACACGGAGAGGTTTACGTAACCGACGACGGTGCAGAAACGGACTTAGACCTGGGCCACTATGAAAGATTTACTAATGCGGTGATGACGAGGGATAATAATGTCACTGCAGGGAGAATCTACTACAATGTAATAACTAAAGAAAGAAGAGGAGATTTTTTAGGTGCTACCGTTCAAGTTATTCCTCATATTACCGAAGAAATAAAAAGTTCCATAAGAAAAGTAGATAAAGATAACGATATAGTCTTGGTTGAAATAGGGGGAACTGTTGGAGATATAGAAGGTCTCCCTTTTTTGGAAGCCGTAAGACAGTTTTCATTAGAGTTAGGAAGAGGGAATTATATATTTATCCACTTAACTTACGTTCCGTATATAAAGGCTGTTGGAGAACTGAAAACTAAACCAACCCAGCACTCTGTAAAGGAACTAAGAGCTATAGGTATACAGCCTGATATCATAATTTGCAGAGCCGATAGAGAACTACCAAGAGGTATTAAATCAAAAATAGCTTTGTTTACCAATGTAAAAGAGGAAGCTGTAATTTCCGCACCCGATGTTGAATTCTCCTACGAAGTCCCGCTTAAACTCAAAGAACAAGGTATAGATAGAATCATCACAGCTAAGTTAGAACTCAAGCACAGAGAAGTTTTCCTCGGTAGATGGAAGAAAGTGGTAAACATTCTCAGGAATCCTGAGGAAGAGGTAAATATAGCTCTTGTAGGAAAGTACGTGGAACTTAGGGATTCCTACAAAAGTGTTCTTGAGGCTCTCACCCATGGCGGAATTGCTAATAAAGTGAGAGTTAATATAATTCTTAAAAATTCTGAAAACCTAGATGTAAATGAGCTAAAGGAAGATATTCACGGGATTATTGTGCCCGGCGGATTCGGAGAGAGGGGAATAAGAGGAAAGATAGAGGCTCTTCAATTCGGTAGGGAAAACAACATACCCACTTTCGGGATATGTCTGGGTATGCAATTGATGGCTATAGAGTTTGCAAGAAATGTTCTGGGTTTTGTAAATGCAAACTCTACCGAATTTGATCCCAATACCTCATACCCGGTAATAGACATAATGGAAGAGCAAAAGAATATAGATAAGCTCGGAGGAACTATGAGGTTGGGAGCCTACCCTTGCAAGATACAAGAGGGCACTTTAGCTTATAGAATTTATAAAAAAGAACTTATTTACGAGAGACATAGACATAGGTACGAGTTTAATAACGAATACAGAAGAGACTTTGAAAAAATGGGTATTGTATTCTCCGGACTATCCCCTAATGGAAACCTCGTAGAAATTATGGAATTAAAAGAACATCAGTGGTACTTAGGGTGTCAGTTTCATCCAGAATTTAAAAGTAAACCCTTTGCTCCCCATCCATTGTTTGTTTCCTTTATTAAGGCTGCGTTGGATTATAAAAGTAAATTCACTTAATGGGAGGTCAAAAATGAATCTTGCAAAAGAAATACTTAAAGAAAAAGCGGGATACATTTTATCAACACTTATGTCCCAAGGAGGAGAGTACGGAGAAATCTTTTATGAGAAATCAAGAATCACAAGGATGTCTCTAGAGGATAGAAAGATAGATAAGTTATCCCACGGTTTTGACGAAGGAGTAGGACTTAGATTAATAAAAAACGGAAAAACCTATTACGGTTATACAACAAATCCCACATTCGAAAATTTGAAGGAGCTTGCTAAAATCATCGCCAGAGGAGAGGGACACGGACCGGTAGCTATAGGAAAGAGCTACATTCGTGGATGGACGGAGGTTGTTATAGACCCGGATAAGGAAAATTTAAAATTTAGGGCAGAAATCTTAAAAAGAGCGGATGATAAAGCGAGAAGCTTTGGAAATAACATTAAGCAAGTTCTTGCCGTTCTTATGGATAAAAGTCGCGAAATTCTGATAATAAATACACTGGGGGAAATAGCCGAGGATATTCAAAAAAGAGTAGTTTTCTTTGTAGAGGTTGTGGCAAGTGACGGAGAAATCCTTCAAAGGGGATACGAAAGTCTGGGAGGAAGAAAGGGATTTGAAATTTTCAACGAAGTTCCTCCAGAAGTGATTGCCGAAAAAGCAACAAAAAGAGCACTTTTAATGCTTAAAGCAAAACCTGCTCCTGCCGGAACTTTTACGGTTGTTATGTCTTCGGAAGCAGGGGGGACAATGATACACGAAGCTGTTGGACACGGTCTTGAAGCTGATTTAGTTCAGCAAAGACTATCTGTGTACTCTGGAAAATTAGGTGAGAGGGTTGCTTCTGAACTGGTCACAGTAGTGGATGATGCAACACTTCCGCACAACAACGGGTCTTTTACAGTAGATGATGAGGGTGTTCCTGCCCAGAGAAAGGTTCTTATAAAAGACGGTATTCTTGTAGGATACATGTACGACAGGTTGAGGGCTATGAAGGATGGTGTAGAGAGTACGGGAAACGGTAGAAGGCAGAGCTATGCACATATTCCTATAGTCAGGATGACCAATACCTTTATAGATAAGGGTAAAGACAATCCGGAGGACATAATAAGAGATACTAAAAAGGGTATTTACGTTGTAAAAATGGGAGGAGGGGAGGTAAATACCGTTACAGGAGACTTTGTGTTTGAAGTTATGGAAGGATATATGATAGAAAACGGAGAAATTACATATCCTATAAGGGGCGCTACCTTGATAGGAAACGGTCCTAAGGCTCTGAAAGATGTTGATGCGGTAGGAAATGATATTGGTTGGGCGATAGGTACATGCGGTAAAGACGGACAAGGAGTTCCGGTAACGGACGCTCAACCAACTATCAGGATTAAACAACTAACCCTCGGCGGTGTTGAAACCTGAAGTCAGAAAATCTGAAACCTAAAATTAAAATACCTTTTCTTCCTTTTTCTTTAACTTCGGTTGCAGGTTATATAATATATCTATGGTAGAAGCTGAGAAGCAAATAAAAGAAGGATTAACCTTTGACGATGTTTTGTTGATACCTCAATATTCCGAAGTACTACCCCATGAAGTTGATGTTTCTACATATCTGACCAAGAAGATAAAGTTAAATATTCCTATCGTATCTGCTGCTATGGATACAGTCACAGAAGCTCGGTTGGCTATAGCTCTTGCCCGGGAAGGAGGTATAGGTATAATCCATAGAAATCTGCCTATAAAAAAACAGGCTGAAGAAGTTGAAAAAGTTAAGAAATCCGAAAGCGGAATGATTATAAATCCCGTAGTGGTAAAGCCGGACACCAA
>DQTK01000062.1 GCA_015662815.1 Aquifex aeolicus
AAAAAAATTATCTCATACTTCTTTTATTAACTCCCTAATTACTTTATTAACCACTTGAGGATTTGCTTTTCCTCTTGTTTCTCTCATTACCTGTCCTACAAAGAAACCTATAAGTTTTTCTTCTCCATTTTTCAGTCTTTCTACCTCTTTAGGATGTTTTTCAAAGATTTTCTCAACCAGTTTTTTAATTGTTCCTTCGTCGGTAATTTGTTTTAATCCTTTTTCCTCAACTATTTGTGAAGGAGATTTCCCGGTATCAACCATTTCTTTGATAACATCCTTACCTATTTTTGTTGAGATTACATTCTCTTTGATAAGTTTTACAAGTTCAGCCAAGTGTACGGGCTTTACTGGGCTCTCTTCAATGGAAGTACCTTTTTCCCTCAGTAGTCCCAAAAGGTCATTTATAAGCCAGTTTACTATCCCTTTGGGTTCGTTAAAGTGTTTTACTGCATTTTCAAAGAAATCACCTACTTCCTTGTGATTTACTAAAATGCCCGCTTCGTACTCGGAAAGACTGTATTGATTTATCAGCCTTTTGAATCTCTCATCGGGAAGTTCAGGCATGGATTTCCTTATTTCTTCAATCCATTCTTTGCTTACCCTTAGGGGTAATAAATCCGGGTCGGGGAAGTATCTGTAATCTTCCGCTTCTTCCTTTGTTCTCATGGTGTAAGTTTTCCCCGTTTGAGGGTCAAAGGTCCTTGTTTCTTGAACTACTTCACCCCCTTCTTCGACAACCCTTATTTGTCTTTCTATTTCGTATTCAAGAGCTTTTTGAACAAATCTGAAGGAATTTACGTTTTTTATCTCAACCCTTGTTCCGAACTTATCTGAACCTTTCAGCCTTATGGAAACGTTAATATCGCATCTGAGTTGTCCCTTTTCCATGTCAGCCTTAGATACTCCCGCGTACCGCATTATATTTCTCAGTTTTTCAAGGAATATTCTTGCTTCTTCAGGAGTTCTTATATCGGGTTCGGTAACTATCTCCATAAGCGGTGTTCCCGCACGGTTCAAATCCACATAACTTTTATCTCCCTTGTGAATGGTTTTCCCGGCATCTTCTTCTATATGAAGTCTTCTAATTCTTATCTTCTTTTTCTGTCCGTCGGGTAAATCTATCTCAACCCAGCCATTAGTCGCCAGAGGTTTCTCATATTGAGAAATTTGATATCCCTTAGGAAGGTCCGGGTAGAAATAATTCTTCCTTGCAAAAATGGATTCTTCGTGAACTTTACAGTTGAGCGCTAAAGAAGCCCTTATGGCGTATTCAACAGCTTTTTTGTTTACCACAGGTAGTGCCCCGGGCATTCCGAGACATACAGGACATACGTTTGTATTCGGTTCAGCTCCGAATTCTACCTCACAACCACAGAACATTTTAGTTTTTGTGTCCATCTGGACGTGTATTTCTAAACCTATTACAGCTTCGTACTTTTCAGTCATACCATTTTATTTTAAACTTCTAATACGCTGGGTGAGAAAAAGTAAAATAAGGAAAGTATGGAGCAAAAGAACTGATAGAGAAACTTGGTCAAATTTTTGATGTTGTAGTTGAATATAAAGAACATTTAATCTACTTCAAGCTCCAAACTCTTTAAGAACATATCCTGACCCGCAATTACTTCTGTGTTCAGAGAGTTGCAATAGGGACATAGCATATTTAACTCTTCCTTCTCTCCCTCCTTTCCACAATCTCTGCACCTTAGTTTTAACTTTTCAATTTCCATGACAAGCTGAGCCTTTTCCGCTACGGTTCCTTCTTTAAAGGTGTTAAAAGCCATTTCGAGAAGATGAGGTTCTATTCCGGACAAAGCTCCTATGCTTACAACTACTTTTGTTACAGCTTTTGCATTATTCTCCTTTACATAATCTTCTATTAATGCCAAAAGACTTTGAACTATTGAAAATTCATGCATATTTAACAAATCCTCGGTAAAAGCTCTCCTGCAGGAGGTTCCATAATCCTTTTTACCCCGTAAGGTGTAGTAATTACAACTTTTGGATTCCCCTTTTTGGCTACTCTACCTATAATGGAAGCGTTTTTTCCTTCTTCCGTTGAACGGAGTACTTCGAGTAATTTCTCCGCATCTTTTTCCTTTGCTGCTATTACTGCCATACCTTCATTTGCCAAATGGGTAGGTTCGAATCCAAGGAGTTCACACAGACCTTTTACCGCTTCTCTGACGGGTATTTTTTCCTCTTCTACTTCTATTTCAACACCAGAATGCTCTGCCCATTCATTTAAAACTCCTGCAAGACCTCCCCGCGTAGCATCCCTCATAGCGTGAATTTCAACCCCGCTACTGAGAAGTTTTTCAATCATTTTCCATAAACTCTTGCAGTCACTTTCTATCGGAATATCGAATTCCATTCCTTCCCTTTCCGCGAGTATACAAGCCCCGTGATCTCCTACCGTTCCTGACACCACGATTACATCTCCCTCTTGAAGGTTATGAGCAGATAAGCCGCTTCTTACAACTTCTCCTATTCCGGATGTAGCAATAAATAACTTATCTACCTGTCCTCGAGGGACTACCTTTGTATCCCCGGTCGCTATTAATATACCATTCTTTTTTGCTTCCTCTGAAATAGATTTAACGATTTTTTCTAAATCCTCAAAAGGTAAACCTTCTTCTATTAAAAAAGCAACTGATATATAACGTGGCCTTGCACCCATTACCGCAAGGTCATTTACAGTACCGGCAACTGCAAGTTTTCCTATATCCCCACCCTTAAAAAATATCGGAGATACGGTAAAAGCATCCGTAGTAAAAGCTATTTTCCCTGATATATTTAAAATAGAGGCATCTTCTAACTTATTTAATATTTCGTTAGAAAAGTATTTAAGAAATAAGTTCTTTATAAGTTTTTGTGTTTCCTCACCGCCGCTTCCATGCGCAAGGAGAATTTTCTTCATCAGTTTAAAAATTTTAACTTAATGAGAAATATTTAAAATAAGCTTCATCAGAAAAACTGTTTGATAAATCTCAAATCGTTCTCATAAAAGAGCTTTATATTGTCAATACCAAAAAGTAGCATAGCTAGTCTTTCTACACCCACACCGAAGGCAAAACCTTGGTAAAAATCTGTATCTATACCACAATTCTCTAAAACCTTCGGATGAACCATACCGCAACCCATAACTTCAAGCCAACCGGTATTTTTGCAAACTCTACAACCTTTCTGGTTACATATTACACATCCGATATCTACTTCCGCGGAAGGCTCCGTAAAAGGAAAGTACGATGTTCTGAACCTTACCGGGAGGTCGGTTTCAAAGAAATGCTTTAAGAATTCTTCAATTACGTATTTCATATGTCTAAGGTTGACATACTCATTAACAACTAAGCCTTCCACTTGGTGAAACATAGGAGAATGGGTAGGGTCATCATCCCTTCTGTAAACTTTCCCTGGAGCTATCATCTGAATAGGAGGTTTTTTCTTAAGCATAGTCCTTATTTGAACAGGAGAAGTGTGGGTTCTCAAAAGGTATCCCTCTTTATTTACGTAAAAGGTGTCCTGCATATCTCTTGCGGGATGTTCCTTCGGGATATTTAACATATCAAAGTTGTAATCTTCCCTTTCTACCTCCGGACCTTCCTCAACTTCAAAACCCATACTCTTAAAGATGGTTACTATTCTGTCCAAGGTTACAGTTATAGGGTGAAGTGAGCCCACTGTTCTTACCGGAGGAACAGTTAGGTCTACCCATTCCTTTTTTAACTTTTCTTTGAGTTCCAAGTTTTTTAGCTGATTTTCTTTTTCCTTTATAAGTTTTTCGGCAAACTCTTTCAGTTCGTTGACCCTTTTTCCGTATTCTCTCCTCTCCTGAGGAGGAATCTCTTTTATCCTTTTAAGTAAATCTTTGATAATTCCCTTGTTTCCCAGATACTTTACCTTAACCTTTTGAAGTTCTTTAAGAGAGGAAACAGAGGAAAGTAGGGATTTAATATCTTCCTTTAATTTTTCAAAGTTTTCCATTATTGAACCTGAAGCGCTTCTTTGACTTTATCCACAATTTGTTCAAAGGCTTGAGGGTCCCTTACAGCAATGTCAGCTAGAATTTTTCTATTTAACTCTATGCCTGCTTTCTTAAGACCGTTTATAAAGGTACTGTAATTGAGCCCGTAAGCTCTTACTGCTGCATTAATCCTTGCTATCCACAGCCTTCTGAATTCCCTTTTTCTAAGCTTTCTATCCCTATACTGGTAATACAGGGCTTTCATAACCGCTTCTTTAGCCCTTCTGTAAGACCTGCTTCTTTGTCCTCTGTATCCCTTGGCAAGTTTTAGGATTTTCTTCTTTTTTCTTCTAGAAGATGGTCCTTTTACTCTCATTTCCGCCTCCTTTTTATGAGAAAAAGTATTTTACCATAAAGCTGTGATAAATTTAAGTTTGAAATGGAGGAGCTAAAAAAACTAAGGGAAGAAATAGACAGAATTGATGAAGAGATACTCAGGCTTCTAAATGAGAGGGCAAAATTTGCTAAAAAAATAGGTGAAATCAAAACAAAGAGAAATTTACCCATTCATGTTCCCGAAAGGGAAAGGGAAATATTTGAAAAAATTTTGAGATTGAATAAAGAAGTTTACGGGGAGATTTTTCCGAGTGAAGCTCTAATTCATATTTATAGAGAAATAATATCCGCCTGCCTTTCCCTTGAAAAAAGTTTAAGGATAGCATATTTGGGACCAAAAGCAACCTTTACCCATCAAGCTGCATTAGAGTTTTTTGGATTTTCCGCTCAATTTATTCCTTGTAGTACAATAAAGGACGTTTTTCTTGAGGTAGAAAACAAAAGAGTTGATTACGGTGTGGTCCCAGTTGAAAACACCATAGAAGGAGTTGTTAATTACACCTTGGATATGTTTCTATCTAGCGACGTAAAAATTGCGGGAGAAATAGTTATTCCGATAGCACTTCATCTGCTTTCCACATCGGATAAGCTTGAAGATATAAAAAGGATTTACTCCCATAAAATGGCATTAGCCCAGTGCAGAGATTGGCTCGAGAGGAATTTACCGTTTGTTCAAATCATAGAAGTGGACAGTACGGCAAAGGCTTGTGAGATTGCCTTAGAAGACGAAACAGCAGGAGCTATAGCTTCTGAAGTTGCTGCTTACACTTATCACTTAAATATCCTCGCAAAAAACATTCAAGATTCTGGGGATAATTACACCCGTTTCCTCGTTATAGCAAAGAAAGACCTAAAACCTACAGGTAATGATAAAACCAGTTTACTCTTCGGGGTCAAGGACGAACCCGGAGCTTTATACAGAGTCCTTGAAGTTTTTTATAAACACGGAATAAACTTAACAAAAATAGAATCAAGACCTTCTAAGAAAAGGGCTTGGGATTACGTATTCTTTATAGACCTTGAGGGACATAAAGAAAACAAAAGAATTAAAGAAGCTTTAGAAGAGCTAAAGGGGAAAACTCAATTCCTGAAAGTTTTAGGGTCTTATCCGAAAGCTTTATTTCAAGAAAGTTGAAGAAGGCTTATAAGGAAAAGAAGGAAATTAAACGCCTGTAAGGGTTTCTGCCTTTACAACTTCATCAGGGTGGGCTATTCTTCCCAGTATTGCACTTGCGGCAACTACTGCAGGATTTGCAAGGTAAGATTCACTCTTGGGGTGACCCATTCTTCCGGGGAAGTTCCTATTGGAGGTAGATATGCATCTTTCTCCTTCTGCAAGTACTCCCATGTGTCCACCGAGACATGGCCCGCAAGTGGATGTAGAGATAACACATCCTGCTTCCATAAATATATCAATTAATCCTTCTTTCATAGCCTGTTTGTAAATACCTTTTGATGCAGGTATTACAATGCATCTTACATAGGAGTGTACCTTCTTCCCTTGCTTGAGAGCAGCTTCGAAAACTTTTGCAGCAAGCCTTAAGTCTTCGATTCTTCCGTTGGTACAGGAACCTATAAATGCTTGGTCTATAGTTATATGTGTTGACTCGGAAACAGGATGAACGTTTGAAGGAAGGTACGGCCACGCTACTAAAGGTTCTATCTTGGAAGCATCCCATTCGTAAACAGAATGGTACTCTGCATCTGGGTCACTCTGATAAATCTTCCAAGGTTTTTGAGCTCTTTCCTTGACGTACTCAATAGTTTTTTCATCGGGAGCTATTATTCCGCTCTTTCCACCGGCCTCTATGGCCATATTAGCAATGGTAAGCCTTTGTTCTATAGAAAGGTCCCTTATGGTTTCCCCGTCAAATTCCATAGCTCTGTATAACGCTCCATCAACTCCTATTTGTCCTATGGTGTGGAGTATTAAATCTTTACCGGTAACCCAAGGTTGCAGTTTGTTGTAGAAAATGAACTTCATACTTTCGGGAACTCTAAGCCATACTTCTCCTGTAGCCATCGCATATGCTATGTCGGTAGAACCGACTCCTGTAGCGAAAGCTCCAAGAGCTCCATAGGTGCATGTATGGGAATCCGCACCTACTACTAAATCTCCGGGAACTACCAACCCTTTTTCAGGAAGAATGGCGTGTTCTATTCCCTCACCTTCTTTAAATAACCACTTGATTCCATGCTTTTTAGCAAAATCCCTAACTATTTTTGCCTGTTGAGCTGATTTTATATCTTTAGCGGGAACGAAATGGGAGAGTACCAACGCTATTTTCTCCGGGTCAAAAACTTTGTCTATGCCGTATTTTTCCAAAATCTTAATGGCAAGGGGAGCGGTAACGTCATTTGCCATTGCAAGGTCAATTTTTGCAGTAATAAGTTCACCGGAATGTACTTCCCTCTTCCCGGCATGGTCCGCAAGAATTTTTTCAGTTATAGTCATTCCCATACTATACGACCTCCTTCTGAGCTACCTTTTCTTCAGATTTAACTTCTTCCTTATTTTCCTCAGATTTCTTCTCCTTGTCAAAACTATCCTCTTTTTTACACTTATTCTTGAGGTCTATACCGTACAGCTTAAATACCTCTACAAATTCCTCACAGGTAATGGTTTCCTTCTCGAGAAGTTTCTTAACTACAGCTTTTAAGGGTTCTTTGTACTCCTCAACTATAGATTTAGCCTTTTCATATTGCTGTGTGATAATTCTTTTAACTTCCTCGTCTATTTCCCTTAATAAATCCGGGCTCGTATCTACGGACGTTGTCATGCCTCCTAAAAATGGATTGGCAACCTTTCTAATTGCTATCGGACCGACCCTATCACTCATGCCCCACATAGAAACCATACTGTATGCCAGGTCAGTAGCCCTTTGAAGGTCGTTTTCCGCACCTGTGGTTATTCCGTCTTTTCCAAAGAAAACTTCCTCGGCTGCCCTTCCACCTAGCAGAACCAGGATTTTGTTTATTAAGTCC
>DQTK01000089.1 GCA_015662815.1 Aquifex aeolicus
CTTAAAATCGGTATTGAAATAAGTTATTGATTTTGCTATATTTTTTATTGCACACTGATGCGGGGTTCCTAATCTACCGTGTGGAGTTGAAAGTCTTTTTTAATTTTAATTAGCATCACTCACCTCCTTACCATCTTGTTCCTAATCTACCGGGTGGAGTGAGGGAGTTTAAAAAAATATGTAAAAAGATAGGTAAAACAGAGTAGAAAAAAGAAGTCTGTGGTAAAGTAGCCCATAAGGTGAGTTTGTTTATATTCCTCACAGGCTTTAACTTAATGGTTAATAGGAGGTTTAAAATATGGAATATTTAAAAATCAGATATATAGATACCAATAAAATAGGAACTCTAGAGGACTTAGAAATACCTCTTAAAAAGAACCAAAAGATTGTCGTGGAAGATGAAGAAAAGGGTAAAGACATAGTTGAAGTTCTGGGTTATTCAAAGGAACCGCCTAAGAACGAACTTAGACCGAGATTCGTAAGAATTGCTACAAAAAGGGATATAAATCTTTTCAATAAAAATCTCCGTGAGAGTAAAAAAGCTCTGGAGATATGTAAAGAAAAAGTGAAAGAACATAAACTCGATATACATCTTCTCAGAGCTTACATTCCTCTGAATAGAAAAAAGGTTTTCTTTTACTATTTGGCGGAACAAAGGGTTGATTTTAGAGCTCTGGTAAGGGACTTAGCCAAGATTTTCAAAAGAAGGATAGAAATGAGACAGGTCGGCGTAAGGGATGCAGTTCAGATGAAGGGCTGGATAGGGAGGTGTATGAGGGAGACATGTTGTTCCCGGTTTGTGGAAACCTTCCAATCAATATCTCTTAATGATATAACGGAGCAAAATCTGCCTCTTTCTCCTTCAAAGTTTACAGGCCCGTGTGGAAGATTAGTTTGTTGTATGGCCTTTGAGAGAGAAAACTACATCGTAAAATTTCTATTTCCTGAACCGGGAACGAAATTGTGTTATAATAGACAAGAAGTTACTCTTCTGGAAGTAGACCCCATTAGAGAACTGGTTGTGATTGAATACGAAGAAGACGGTAAAAAAGTTGAACTAAGCATAAAAGATTTACTTCCACAAGGTTTTGAAAGGGCTATTGAGCACTGTAGAAGCTACAGCGGATGCTATAGAAAAGGCGTTTACGAAGATGCCACGGAACATGAAATTGTCGGAAGTCATACGGAGTGAATTGAATAATCTCTTTTTATTTGAGCTTGAAGATGGATATACCGTTGAATCCGTATTCTACAGAGGAGATACTCTGTGTGTATCAACACAGGTAGGTTGCCCTGTTCGATGTTCCTTTTGT
Source organism: Aquifex aeolicus (assembly GCA_015662815.1). Lineage (GTDB taxonomy): Bacteria > Aquificota > Aquificia > Aquificales > Aquificaceae > Aquifex > Aquifex aeolicus_A. The sequence goes on from DQTK01000089.1 coordinate 1,314, forward strand.
GCTTCCGGAAAAAATGGATTAATGAGAAATCTTACGTGGGAAGAAATATATAACCAGTATGCTCTATTGAAAGATAAATATCCAATTAAGCGTATAGCCGTTGCGGGTATAGGAGAGCCACTGATTAATTGGAAGAATGTAAAAAAAGCCTTCTACAGATTCAAAAGAGAAGGTTTAAAGGTCTCATTCTACACTACAGGATTCCCCACTAAGCACTTAAAGGAGCTCCTGAATTTGCCCCATGCAGGTGTAACTATATCTATTCACTCCTTAAAAGATGAAGTTAGGAAATACTTGATGCCATATACGGGAAAACTTGAAGATTTGATAAAAGTTTTAAAAGAAGAACTGTCTAAGCTCTCAAAAAGAAAGAGAAACAAGATAAACCTTGCGTATTTGTTAATGAAAAATGTTAACGACTTTGAAGAAGAATTAAGGTCTCTTGCAATGCTGGCAAAAGAGCTCGGGGTTGGTATAGCTCTCCTTTACTACAACAAAACTTCTGAGTTCGAACCCGTTTCTGAAAAAGAATACGAGGGAGCTTTTCTTTTACTTCGCTCCTATGGAATCAGGGTTACCCTATCTACACGCTTCAGAAAGGATAAATTGGGGGGATGCGGAACCCTCGTAGTAAATAGGAACAAAAAAGTAACCGTTTAAGAAAATCGTTCCTTCTTAGATTACAATAATTGAATAGGAGAAGGGATACCTCCAGAGGGAACGGTCTTTGAAATACCTCCCACCTTGTTCCTACGTAATCCCTGCCATATCTCTTGTGAGCTTTGCACATCAGATAATGTCCTTCCTTCCTCACTTCCCTCCCACAAAAACATTCGCTGCTTGTTTCTGACGGATTTCCTTCCTTTACCCTTGCTCACTCTTAGCTCCTTAAACTGTCTTTGTACATTTAGGATAAACAAAGGACTTTGAGAGAGTTTGGTTTTGAGTAGATGAGAGTTCCAAAGAGTTTCTAAATATTCTTGAGGGAACAGAAGATGGTCTTTCAAAAACGGGTTCTAAAGTTTTATAGGCTTTCTTGTTGCTTTTGAGTTTCTCAAATCCTTTCTTATATGCTCTATAAAACCACGAGTTCAAGGTCTACTCTTGAAAGCGGTTCTCCTGTACCGTTTTTGATTACCACTATATTCTCCAACCTTACGCCGAATTTTCCCGGCAGATAAATACCGGGTTCTATTGTGAAAACCATTCCTTCTTCAATGGGGATTTTGGCATCATCACCTTTGTAATAGACCCTCGGAAATTCGTGTATTTCCACTCCAACACCGTGGCCTGTTGAATGGGTAAAGAACTGTCCGTATCCCTTTTTTTCTATGTAATCTCTCGCTGCTTTATCTACGTCCCCTATAGTATTACCTACCTTTGCTTTTTCAATAGCCCTCAAATGTGCTTCCTTTACTATTTCGTAAACCTTCTTAAACTCTTCCGAAGGTTTTCCTATATAGATTGTTCTCGTAAAGTCAGTACAGTACCCCTTCCACAAAAGTCCCATATCTATTAAGAGCGGTGCATCCTCCTTTATTTTTTTTCTTGAAGTTTCCCAGTGGGGTACTGCCGAATGCTCTCCGCTCGCAACTATCGCGGGGAAGCTTTCACCTTCTCCATTTTTCTCAAAAATTTTACTTACGATAAATCCCCTCACCTGGAGTTCTGTCATTCCCGGTTTTACGAAGTTCAACAGTTCATTGTAAATCTCATCACTCCTCTTTACTCCTTCTTTCATAATATTCATTTCTTCATCGGTTTTTATAACTCTTATGCCTTTTAAAAAGTTTGAAAATCCTACCCATCTCACATGTTTCGCTTTAAGTTTTTTCCTGAAGGTGCAGCTTACTTTATCCTCCTCAAATCCAATGTATTTCAATCCTTTTTCTTTCAGGAAATTTTTTATTACCTTAAACGGATTCCCTTTTATAAGATAAACTTCCCAGTCCGTGAGCTGAGTTTTTGCTCTATCAAAATAACGTGCGTCTGTAAGGAAGTACTTTTCGGACGGGGTAAGTATAGCGTATGCATGGGTAGAATGAAAACGGGAAAGATAAAACACGTTTGGCTGGGAAGTAAACATAAAAGCGTCTATATCCTTACTCTTTATAAGTTTTTGAACTTCCGGTATTCTCATCTTAAAACTCCGTTACGCTAAAAATGTCATTCCAGAAGTTTGGATAAGATATAGCAACGCATTCAGGATTGTCTATGATAACCTCTTCATCTGTAATCAGGCCTGCAACTGTAAAAGCCATAGCAATTCTGTGGTCGTTAAAGGTTTCTATCTTTGCTCCCTTTAACTTCTCGGTTCCCTCTATGATAAACCCGTCATCCAGTTCTTCAACTTGTACTCCCATTTTTCTGAGATTTACAACTATCGCTTTAATCCTATCACTCTCTTTATATCTAAGCTCCTTAGCTCCGCGAACCTCAGAAACTCCTTCTGCAAGGGCCATCAGAACAGCAAGTATGGGAATCTCATCTATCAGGGTAGGAACTTCCGAAGGGGATACTTTTACAGCTTTAAGACGGTTAACCGGGTTTATCACTATATCCGCAACGGGTTCATTTGAAACTTCCTTAAAATCTTCAAATTTTATATCACCCCCCATTTCCAAAAGCTTTTTGAAAAACCCACCTCTTGTTGGATTAAGTAAAACCTCTTTGAGGATTAACTGACCCTCCGGAGCAAGTGTTGCTAACGCCGCAAAATACGCTGCAGAAGACGGGTCTGCGGGACAGTAAACCTCTGTTCCTTGAAGTTCTTGCTCCCCTTTTACCTTTACAATGTGTCCTTTTTCTTCGGATATGGTGATTATTTCCCCTCCGAAAAGTTTTAACATCCTTTCCGTGTGGTCTCTTGAGAGGTAGGGTTCCACAACTTGGGTAATTCCTTCGGCTCGGAGCCCCGCTAAAAGCAATGCGGTTTTTACTTGAGCGGAAGCCCTCTTATTAAAATAGGAAACGCCCCTTAGCTTTCCTCCCCTTATCGCTAGCGGGAGTTTGTTCCCTTCTTCTCTCCCATCTATATTTGCCCCCATATTCCTCAAGGGTTCTACGACTCTGAGCATAGGTCTTTGTCTTAAACTCTTATCACCGATAATTACACTAAAGAATGGTTGCGTTGATAGTACTCCTGTCATAATTCTTGCGGTAGTTCCGGAATTTTTAGCATCTAAAATATTTTCGGGTTCCCTGAAAATATAGTTTCTTCCCTTTACGATAACTCTATCCGTTTCCTCTTGTACTTCAGTCCCTAACATTTTCAGAATTTGGAGCGTTGCTTTAGTATCCTCGGAAAATAAAGGTCTTACAATTTCCGTTTCTCCTCGGGCCAGTGCTCCGAGTATAAAAGACCTGTGGGTTATAGATTTATCGGAAGGTGTCCTGAGTTTTCCTTTAACTCTCCTAATTTTTTCTACTTTCTGCATAATTAAATATCATACGGCCAGAACTCTGTTGACTTCCTCTATGGAGGTTAGACCCCTTTTTACCTTTATTAGCCCGTTCTGATAAAGTGTTCTCATGCCTTTTTCTATAGCTTTCTTCCTAATTTCATCATGGTTAGCTCCTCTGATAATCAGGGTTTTTATATCCTCGTCTACCTCTAATATTTCATGAACGGCCGTTCTACCTTTATACCCTGTGTTATTACAGTATTCACATCCCCCTTCTCGAGCTTTGTATATTGTGATTTCTTCGGAAGGGTCATTAATCAATCCCAGTTGCAAAAGGACATCCTTAGGTAGTTTAGCCTCTTCTTTACATCTTGGACAAAGCTTTCTTATCAATCTTTGAGCTACTACGAGAATGAGAGAGCTTCCAACGAGGAAAGGTTCTATTCCCATATCAACGAATCTGGTTACTGTTGTAGGTGCATCGTTTGCGTGAATTGTAGAGAAAACTAAGTGACCGGTGAGAGATGCTCTTATAGCTATTTCGGCAGTTTCAGAGTCTCTTACTTCACCTACCAAGATTATATCTGGATCTTGTCTTAAGAAAGCTCTGAGAACATTTGCAAAAGTAAGCCCTATTCTTTCATTTACCTGAACCTGATTTATCCCGGGAATGGCTACTTCAACAGGGTCTTCTACGGTCATTATGTTTATGTCCGGTGTATTTCTTTCCATTAATGAGGCGTATAGGGTCGTGGTTTTACCCGAGCCGGTAGGTCCTGATACAAGTATCATTCCCCAGGGCTTCCATATTGCTTTCCTATATTTTTGCAGTTCATCGGGTTCGAATCCCAAATCTTCCAGTTTTACTTTCAAATATTTCTCCGCTTCCTGAATTCTCATAACAATTTTTTCACCGTAAACAGTTGGCACTGTGTTTACTCTGAGGTCTATTTTTTTTCCCTGTATGCTTACCCTTATTCTTCCATCTTGAGGTTTCCTTTTTTCGGATATATCCATTCCTGCCATGATTTTTACTCTTGTTATTAACCCGTCTTTCACGGAGGAAGGGAAATCTTTATAAATTCTCAAAACACCGTCAACTCTGAATCTAATAATTACTCTATGTTCCTGGGGTTCAATATGTATGTCAGAAGCTCCTCTTCTTACAGCTTCGTAAATTATGAGATTTGCGAGTTTTACTATGGGTGCCGCTTCCGCACTGGCTATAGCTTCCTCAAGGGAAATCTCCCCACCTATATTCTCTATGGTTATTTCCGCAGCAGGTATTTCTTCCAGTATCTCCGTAACCTTAGGAAAAAGCTCCTCCAGAGCTTTTACTATAACCGATAACGGAGCGTAATAGGGTACAACTTGCATTTTGGTTATGAATCTAAGTTCGTTAATTATATCCTGGTTGTATGGGTTAAAGGTATATATGTAGATTCTGTCTTTATTCACTTTAAAGGGTATAACTTTGTATTTCTCTATTATATTTCTCGGAAGGATATTAAGAACTTCTGCCGGAATAGAGTTCACATCTATACGTTCTACAACTCTTGAGGGTATTTGTTGTTTAAAAAATGTAGTTATCTGCTCCTCCGAGAGCACCCCGAGTCTTATAAGTGCTTCTATAGGGTCTTCATTTTGTTCCATCTTCTCTATAATGCTGTTAATATCTTTATCTTTTATAAACCCTGTTTTAGCGAGAAGTGAGAGAAATCTGTAAACTCTCTCCCTATCCATAGCTTTCCTCGTCGGAGGGAAAGTCTCCCTTTTCTATATCCATTTTAAAATGCTCTAAGGCTTCCTTTATAAGTTTTGCTCCCTCAAGGTATCTTCTTACGAACTTAGGTTTAAAATCTTCAAATAGCCCTATTATATCGTGGAAAACGAGTACCTGCCCATCCGTATACTTGCCCGCACCTATACCTATCACTATACATCCGGAATTTTCCCAAAGTTCTTTTGCTACTTTTGTAGGAACACTTTCAAGAACTATCATAAAGGCTCCTGCTTCTTCCAGAGCTTTAAAGTCCTCCTTTAGTTTCTTTATCTCCTCTTCACTTTTTCCAACTACCTTAGGTCTTCCAAAGATATTTATACTTTGAGGTGTAAAACCTATATGTCCTACAACCGGAATACCTACCCTGGTGAGTTTGTAAACGAGTTCCGCTATCTCACTTCCTCCTTCGAGCTTTACAGCTTTTGCTTTAGTCTCTTTTATCACTCTCCCGCAATTTTCAATTGCCTTTTCCGTAGACACCTGATAGCTCATGAAGGGCATATCGGCTATAATAAAGGCTTCTCTTGCTCCCCTCATTACGCACTTTGTGTGGTAGATGATTTCTTCCAGAGTTACGGAAAGGGTATCTACCTCACCCTTGACTACTGTACCAAGGGAGTCACCTACCAGTATACAATCTATACCCACCTCGTCGCAGAGCTTAGCACTCCAGTAATCGTAAGTGGATACCATACTGATTTTTTTTCCTTCTCTCTTTTTTTTAAAAAGAGTCTTTAAGGTCACAGGCATTTATTACAAGTTTAACTCTTTTATCCTAACTTTTTATAAATTCCCAGCTCCAAGCCCCTGCTTGTGTGAAAGGAAGTTGTTTCCCTATGTGTTCCTCATATCCCTCAACCCAAATCCATTTTCCGTCCGTTAGAAGTTTAAAGTTGTTAGTTCTGCCAGCCCATTGCCAGTAGTTGTAGGGAGTAATCCCCATAGCTTTTTTAAATAATTCCAATTCTTGGGGAGTTATTTCACGTACTCCTTTATTTTCCTCCTCTTCCCTAGATGTTTCCCTACTTGCCTGCTCAGAAATGTTTTTTTCCTCAACTTTCTCTTCCTCTAACTTTTCCAGACTCTCCTTTTTCCCTTTAAATAATGAAAGTATTCCCTTGAACATATTTAAACAATATATGCTCTTTTAGAATATCTCCTATGCTAAGTAGAGAGGATTTTGAAAATTTTGTAAATGAATTCGATAAAGGTATTATTACAGATATAGGGACTATAAAGTTAAAAAAGCTATCTCAAGGGAGATTTATAGAGGAGTTTAATCTTGACTTAGAGGTAAATGGGGAACACCTTATGACTTTAAAGGTCTTTTTGGGAAGAAATCCTTACTGGAATCCGTGGATTGAGGTTTTCGGAATAAAGCCTCGAACTAAGGGTAAAGATTTCTGGAATTCGGAAGCCGAAATAAAAGTGTACGACATAATTTCCAGATACTTTCCAAAGGTTTTTGTTGAGTACTTTGAGGACAAAGAAACTGCAAAGGAGCTTCAAAAGGGGGTTCCGCCGGCACTTTCAAGGCTGGGATTTGAACTTTTAAAGAGAGGATACACATACTTCAGAGATTGGTACATTCCGGAGGGTTTAATGGAAGGAGGACATAAAATTCAGGCTGAAAAACCCTTAAACGAAGGGATTATAAAGAGACACGCTAAAAAACTTCAAGAAGAGTATGGAGAATTTATTCAAAAGTGCACCGATGAAAATTTAAAGAGAAAGATTGAAAAAAGGTATTTAGAATATAATCTCATTACAAATGGGTGAAGTTCTCAAGATTAGAACTACTAAGCATACAAGTATCGTTAATATAACCCATCAAGTTGCGGAAGTTGTAAAAAAGTCGGGTATAAAAGAAGGTATTTGCGTGGTGTACACTCCCCATACAACGGCATGTGTTTTTGTAAATGAGGGAGCAGATCCTGATGTTGTAAGGGACTTCGTTCACACTCTGGAAAAGTTAATTCCCTGGAATGACCCAAATTACACCCATATGGAAGGAAATTCTGCAGCTCACATAAGGAGTGCCATAATAGGAAACTCAAGGGTAATACCTGTAATAGATGGTCAGCTTGCCCTCGGAACGTGGGAGTCTATTTTCTTGGCGGATTTTGACGGTCCCAGAGAAAGAAGGGTTTTAGTCTTTGTTATAGGAGAGAAACAATGACTATACTTGCCTTTTTAATTCTTATAGGTATACTCATTTGGGTTCACGAATTTGGCCACTTTTTAATGGCAAAGTTATTTAGGGTTAGGGTTGAAGTTTTCTCAATAGGTTTCGGTCCGGCTATAGTAAGGAAACAATGGGGTGAAACCCTCTATCAGATAGCTGTAATTCCATTAGGTGGATACGTAAAGCTTTTCGGAGAAGAAGAAAGAATCTCTGACCCTAGAGCTTTTTCCTCAAGGAAACCTTGGCAAAAAATTCTAATAGCCTTAGGAGGTCCCTTGTTTAATTTCATCTTTACTTTACTGGTTTTTACCCTAATATACACAATAGGTATAGAAACGCCTAAATACTTTAAAGAAAATGTTGTTATAGGATATGTTGAGAAAAACTCCCTTGCAGAAAAAATAGGGTTAAGACCCGGGGATAAAATTATCAGAATAGATGGTTATAAAATAAAGCAATGGGATGACCTTAGGGAAGCTCTTCTTAACCTATCCCTTAAGGGAATAAAGGAAACAGAAATTTATATAGAAAGGGAAGGAAAACTCTTAACCTTTAAACTCCCTATACCAGATGTGAATACCAAAAAAGAAAGTTTAGGTATAGCTCCCAAGATTCCTCCGATAGTTGGAAAGGTAATTGAAGGTTCTCCTGCATCGCAGATAGGACTAAGGGAAGGAGATAAAATAGTTGAAGTAAATGATAAAAAAATATCCACTTGGTATGAGCTTGTCAAAAGAGTTCAAGAAAGTAGAGAAAGACCAATCAAACTCAAAATAAAGAGAGGTAACAATATTATTGAGAAAGAAGTAATACCCGCTATAAATCCCGGAACCGGAAAACCTTTTCTCGGGGTAATGCCCAAAATCGAAACTGTAAAAGAAAAACATTCTTTAGGAGAAGCTTTGAATTTAGCTGTTCAAAGGACTTACGAACTTACCGTACTTACCTTCAAAACTCTGTGGGGTCTTATTACAGGTACTGTATCCTTTAAAACCCTCGGAGGCCCGATAGCTATAGCTCAATTTGCCGGACAAGCTGCAGAAAGCGGTTTAATTCCGTATCTTTCTATGATGGCATTTATATCGTTGCAACTCGGAATATTCAACCTATTACCTCTACCAATACTTGATGGAGGGCTAATTCTTCTATTCTTAATAGAATGGTTCAGGGGTAGACCCCTTCCGGAGAAATTTAAAGAAAACTGGCAGAGAATTGGCTTTGCTTTGATAGTTACCTTGATGATGTTTGTTTTGATAAATGACATTTTGAGACTTCTGGGAGTAAATTAATTTTACTATGCTTAGGAAGGCTACTGTAAAAGATGCAAAGAAAATATATGAACTTCTTAACGATTATGCGAAGAAAGGATTACTTCTTCCGAGAAGTTTAAATTCCATATATGAAAACATTCGTGATTTCTGGGTTTACGAAGTCGACGGTCAAATTGTCGGATGTGTAGCTCTCCACGTTGTGTGGGAGGACCTTGCGGAAATAAGAAGCCTTGCTGTTAAAGATGAGCTTCGCGGGGAAGGTATAGGCAAAGAACTTGTAAAAAAGACCATCGAAGAAGCATGGGAACTCGGAGTAAACAGAGTATTTTCGTTAACCTATGTCAAAGATTTCTTTAAAAGGTTTGGCTTTATAGAAATAGATAAATCAATACTTCCCCATAAAGTCTGGGGTGAGTGTGTAAACTGTGTTAAGTTTCCCTACTGTGATGAAGAGGCGGTTTTGTTGGAGCTTTCCGAGGATTATATCCTAAACCTTAAGAATCAAAAGGAATTTTCATGTAAATCTCTTAACTCTTAATTTGAATATCTACATCATTTATACTTAAAAAATTATGGACATAAGAACACATCTAAAAATTGATAAGGAACTCAGTGGTACACCTGTGAAACTCGAAAAAGATTATGCTGAAGTTTTGCTGAAAACAAGTGAAAGAATGGCTGCGGACGAGAAGGGACTTCTGCACGGAGGATTTATCTTTTCCTGTGGGGATTATTCTGCAATGCTTGCTGTAAACCACCCTAACGTAGTACTTGCGGGGGCTAATGTAAAATTTCTAAAACCTGTAAAAGCGGGTGATGAAATAATCTGCAGGGCTAAAGTAGAAGAAGATAAAGGTAATAAAAAAACCGTTAAAGTTGAATGCTTCAAAGGTAGTGTAAAAGTTTTCGAAGGTATTTTCTATACTGTTATTCCCGAGAAACATGTACTGGAGAGGTAAAAGTATGGAAGTAAAACCCTTTTATTGGAAAGGAGATTATCTGCTTTTATTAGACCAAAGAAAACTCCCCCGTGAAGAAATTTGGCTTGAACTTAGAACCTATGAAGACGTAGCTAAAGCCATAAAAGATATGGCTGTAAGAGGAGCTCCTGCAATAGGTTGTACCGCAGCCTACGGTTTCGTTCTGGGAATAAAGCTTCAAAGAGAAAATCCGGAAGAGGTTTACGAGACTTTAAAAAATACTAGACCCACCGCCTATAACCTTTTTTGGGCTCTTGAGAGAATGATGAAAGCTCTTAGAGAAAACAGAGACCTAGAGGAAGAAGCTAAGAGTATAGAAAAGGAAGATTACGAAGCTAATAAGAAAATGGGAGAATACGGGAGCCAATTGATTCCCAAAGGTGCTAAAATCCTAACTCATTGTAATACAGGTGCTTTAGCTACGGCAGGGTGGGGGACAGCTCTGGGAGTAATAAGAAGTACACATTATGCGGGAAAAGATATTTTCGTTTGGGTGGATGAAACCAGACCTTACCTTCAGGGTTCAAGACTTACCGCATGGGAACTTTTAAAGGAGGGAATACCTCATAAAATAATCACGGACAGTACAACGGGATTCTTGATGAGAAAGGGATTGGTAGACTTAGTAATTGTAGGAGCTGACAGAATAACAGCAAGGGGAGACGTAGCCAACAAGATAGGAACTTACTCTTTAGCAGTTTTATGTAAGGAACACGGAATACCTTTTTACGTAGCTGCTCCAACTTCAACTATAGACCCAGATATAGAAAAGGGGGAAGATATAGTAATCGAGGAACGCTCAGCCAAAGAGGTAAAAAGTTGTGGCGACTGCTTAATAGCTCCTGAAGAGTCCGATGCACTTCATATAGCTTTTGATGTTACTCCGGCTAATTTGATAAGTGCAATTATCACGGAAAAAGGAGTATTCAAACCCTATGAAATACTTAATGCTTTAAAAGGTTAGGAGAGTAAGCACGAAAGACCGTAAATTTTCTTTTTCCTAACAATATTATTCATATTCAAAAGTTTCCCTAAACTTCCGTTCAAACTCATTGTAATCTTTACAAACAACGAAAACTTCCTGAACAGAAGTCCCCACCTTATAAAGTAATTTATAACCTGTAATTGTTTTATATTTCAAGAATAACCCTTTTGAACCTCTTCCCTTATTTTGCCTGATAATTCTTCCAGGGATTATGCTTTCAACACAATCCCATTTTTCTATCTCTTTCAGATAATTAC
>DQTK01000022.1 GCA_015662815.1 Aquifex aeolicus
CGTAGAAATCCTATATCTTCAAAAAAAGGGTGAAGGGGAAATAAAAGCTGCGGATATAAAAACTCCCCCTAATGTTGAAATATTAAATCCCGAGCAATATATAGCTACAATAACCGCCCCTGATAGAGAACTAAATATAGAAATGAGAGTAGAAAGAGGTATAGGATACGTTCCTACTGAGGAAATGGAAACCATAGGAGAGGTGGGCTGGATATTAGTAGATGCGGATTTTTCCCCAGTAAAAAAGGTGGGTTTTAGAATAGAAAATGTAAGGGTAGGTAAAAAGTCCACCTATGAAAAGCTTATAATGGAAATATTTACCAACGGAGTTAAAACTCCCGAAGAGACCTTAAAAGAAGCTCTCCAGATACTTAAGAAACACTATGAATTACTTGAAAATGTATCCATAGAAAAACCTGTAGTTGAACAAAAAATTGCAACCGATGAATTGACAGAGAAGTTTTCACTTTCAATAGAAGAACTTGACATTTCCCAAAGAGCTCTTAACTCCCTTAAAAGAATAGGTATTACGACTATAGGAGACCTTGTGAAGATGACGGAAGAAGAACTTAAGAACACCAAAAATATAGGTAGAAAGGCTCTTGCCGAGATTAAGGAAGCTCTTGAAAAGCTGGGTTTACACCTTGGTATGAATATTGAAATGCAGAGGTAAGTAAAATGAGACATAGGGTTAAGAAAAAGCACTTTGATAGAACCAAAGAGCAAAGGCTTGCCCTTTACAGATCTCTTGCAAGGGCGCTTATCTTTGATGAAAGAATAGAAACAACTGTAGAAAGGGCAAAAGCTCTTAGAAGTTTTATTGAACCCTTAGTGGAACTTGCAAAGGAAGGAACACTTCACGCAAGAAGGCAGGCCTTGAGTAGACTTCCAGATAAACCCGCTATCAAAAAACTATTCGAGGAAATAGCTCCGAGATTCGAAGGGAGAAACGGTGGATACGTAAGAATTATTAGACTTCCCTTCAGAAGAAGGGGTGATGGAGCAGAAATGGCAATAATTGAATGGGTTGAATAGTGATAATAAAACTCATTAAAGTTCTTCTTCAGCTTCTTATTATCCTTGTTTTTATCCACGCCCTCGGTTCCTGGTTTCCTCAAATACGGAATAGTAGGTTTTACTGGTATGTAGATTGGATTGTTGAACCACTACTGAAGCCCATAAGAAGTGTTGTAAAACCTATAAACGGCATTGATTTTTCTCCTTTTATCCTTATTATTATTTTGTCGATCTTACAGAGAGCTTTAGCAAGATGAAGAGACCTGTAATGTTAATCGATCTTGATAGGTGTATAGGCTGTCTTTCATGTGAAGTTGCATGTGTTCAAGAAAAGGGATTAGAACAGTTACACATAAGACCTATGAAGGTTTTCAGGATTGAAGGTTTTTCCGGTACTCCGGGGGCTTTCTATTATCCGATGAACTGTTTCCATTGTGAACCCGCACCCTGTGTGGTAGCTTGTCCTACTTCTGCAATGCGGAAAAGGGAAAAGGACGGCATAGTTTACGTAGAACAAACTCTATGTATAGGTTGTAAAGCCTGTATAATTGCATGTCCCTACGGTGCAATTACCTTTAATCCCGCTACTCAGAAGGTTGAAAAGTGTGATTATTGTTACAAGAGAATCGACGCAGGGCTTTTACCATCCTGCGTTGAAAAATGTGTAACCAACTGCCTTTACTTTGTAGAAGTAGAAAAACCACCCAAGGAAAGACATAGAATTAAAAGAATAGACGAAAAGCTTTACGAAGAAGTATTTAAATAAGTTCTAAATACCAAGAAACTATTGCATATGCAAAGTAACAAAAAAGGAATATAACTCCTTCCCTCCTGTCTATAATGTATTTTCTATTACCAACTAATGCTGAAAACAAAAGCATGAGTGTAGCTATAAATAGAACTCCGAAATCTATATTAGCTCTGTCCGGTACAGGTACTTCATTTATTATTGAGCTTGAACCCAATACAAGAGTTAAGTTAAATATGTTAGATCCTGCTACATTTCCCAGTGCTATATCGGGATTCCCTTTGTAAGCAGAAACCGCCGAAGCAAAAAGTTCAGGTAGCGATGTTCCTATAGCTACCATGAATAAACCAATTATCGCTTCGCTAACTCCCAAAGCCCTTGCTACTCCCACAGCTCCATCAACAGTCCAATCAGCCCCCAGAGTTAGACCTATAAGACCTAAAACGGAGAGGAGAATAGCTTTTAAAGGAGGCATAATTTCTTCAACTTCGCCCGAAGGAAAGTGTTTTCTTTCAAGATAAGCTATGAGAAAATACATATAACCTATAAAGGTAATCATTAAAACAAGGCCATCACCCCTTGATATAGCAGAGTCAGTAGAGTTGTTCAAAAATTTATCGTTTGCCATAGCTATAAGTGTAAGTGTTAGAAAAAAGTTAACGGGAATTTCTTTCTTTACAAAGGTTGTATGAACGGTTAAAGGTTTTATAAGGGAAGCAACTCCGAGAATAAGCAGAATATTCGCTATATTAGAACCTATAACATTTCCTAAAGATATTTCCGAAGCATTTTTTAGGGAGGCAGTTATATTAACGGTGAGTTCGGGTAGTGAAGTTCCGAAGGCTACTATGGTAAGGCCTATAACAAATTCCGGAATCCCGAATCTCTTGGCCAAGCTACCGGCTCCATCTATTAGGAAATCAGCTCCTTTTACCAAAAAGGCAAGGCCGATTATAAGAAGGAGTAAATCCATAAACATCAGGGATTTATTATAGAATGAGACTATCTTTTATAATCTATCTTCATGCTTGAGAAGAATAAGCTTAAGGAACTGATAAAGGAAAGGTCTCTGAAGATTGCAGACGAACCCATATTTAAGCTATCCTCAGGAAAATTGAGCAAGTACTATATTGATTTAAAACAAATAACCTTTGATCCGGAAGGGAATTACCTGATAGGTAAGGTAATGTACGAACTGGTGAAAGAGTTTAATCCCAACGCTTGCGGGGGGCTTACACTCGGGGCAGACCCAATAGCCTATGGAATTGCTTTTGTATCTCTTATGGATGGAAATCCGATAAAGCCTTTTGTTGTGAGAAAAGAACCAAAAGGATACGGAATGAAAAGACAGATAGAAGGACTTATAAATCCGGGAGAAAAAGTAGCCGTACTAGATGATGTAATCACCACAGGAAGCTCGGCTTTAAAGGCTGTGAGAGCTTGTAGGGAATTTGGGCTTGAGATTTTAGGTGTGTTTGCAGTTGTAGACAGGGAAGAGGGGGGAAAGGAAAACATAGAAAAGGAAGGAATACCTTTCTATTCCGTGTTTAATATATCGGAAATCCTTTAAATGTAAACTTCTGCTTCTTTTCCCACTTCGATTATTTTTTCCAAGAGTCTATCAATTCCCCACTTTTTTTCCGCTGAAATCATTACAGCATTACCCTCTATGAAAGCCGGGTGTGGTAAATGGTACATTTCCTCCTCTCTTTCCACAATTTTATCCGACTTATTTAGTGCGTAAATAATTGGTTTTTCATGGGCATTTAGTTCTTTCAATATACCGTTAACAGTATTTATATAATCAAGCCAGCCCTCATCGGATACATCTACAACATGGAGGATAATATCCGCTTCCTGAACTTCTTCAAGTGTGGCTTTAAAACTTTCTATAAGCTCAGGAGGAAGCTTCCTTATGAAACCTACTGTATCGGTAAATAGTATCTTAAAATCCGGATAAACGACTCTCGAGGAGGTTTTCGTATCAAGAGTAGCGAAGGGCATATCCGCTACAAGGGTTCCCTTCTTAGTTAAGGTATTCATTAATGTAGATTTCCCCGCATTGGTATATCCGACTATAGCGACTCTCAAAATTTTCTCTCCTTTCTCACTTCTTTCCCTTCTTTTTCTTTGTTCCCTTCTTCTATTTTTAATTTCTTCAAGTTCTCTCTTAATCTTATGAATACGTTTCTTTATAAGTCTTTTCCTTATCTCCGATTCTTGTTCACCGGGCCCCCTTGTACCCAATCCTCCTCCCAATTTTGATAAATCTCTTCCTTTACCGTGAAGTCTGGGAAGTTCGTGCATTAAGCGTGCTAATTCCACTTGTAGTTTGGCTTCTTTTGTTTTGGCCCTCCTCGAAAATATTTCAAGGACTAAATCCGTTCTGTCAAGAACTTTTACACCTATTAATTTTTCAAGGTTTAATACCTGTGCCGGCGAAAGGAAATCGTCAAATACAACAGTATCTGCCTTTGTACCTTTAACTATTTCCTTTAATTCCTTTGCTTTTCCAGCGCCTATATAATACTTTTGATCCGGATGATCCTTTTTTTGAAGAATATAACCTAGAGTTTTCCCACCTACGGCTTGAACGAGCCCTTTAAGTTCCTTTATAGATTCCTTTAAAAATTCTTTGGATAAATCTCTTCCCCAAACACCTACCAAAATAGCTCTCATTCAAAGAATAAATTTAAAGGAGGGTAGAAATTTATCAAGGATTTAAGAACCCTCTACAATTGTGCTTATAGCGTGCTTATAGATAAGGTAAGGATGTCCGTCAACTTCTAAAAGTATAGTATATCTATCATGATTAAGTATTTTCCCGACTATCCTATTCCCTCTGGTAAGGAAAATGGTTATAGTGCTTCCCTTTTCCTTAAATTTATCCAGAAGTTCATCCTGAATGTTTACTTGCCTATCTTCCATAGGATACATCCTTTAACCTCCGTCTACTTGTAGTTTCATTATTGTATAATAACTTTCCTAAGAAATGAAGCCTAAGATTTACATTCTTCTGTTAGTTGGTCTGTTTCTAATATTTATAAAAACTTCACCTATTCTGACTTTATGTGTACATTCCGAAAAGAAAGAAGTCCATGTAGAAAAAGTTCACTTCATTGCAGACAAAGTAAGCATTAAAGAACGGGAGTTTCACCTTATATTTTCCCGATAAGGTCGGATAATAAAAAGATTTCCTCTTTTGAAAAGATATCTTCTTTTTACCTTCTTCGTTCAAAACCAACTCTGACCGGTACGGTGAGACTACTAATTTGATTTTTCCTGCCATATAAAGGGAGGAGCCCCTTAAACCTTTTTCAAAAGGGAGGTGATAATATGTTCATACTTATCCTTATACTTACAGGTTTGGTTTACGGGCTCGATTTTAAAGATACCCTTGAAAAGTTGGAGAAACAAAACCCGGAAATAAAGGCTTTGAATAGAATCTTAGAGGAAGGTTTAGAAATAAGGGAAGCGGTAAAAAGAACTTCTCTTTTGAGACTTCGTCCAATCTTGATTACCGCAACTACGACATTTATAGGTCTTCTTCCTCTGTTAATCATCACCGATATAGGCTCGGAAGTTCAAAAACCACTGGCAACCGTTGTGGTGGGAGGGATTATTACCTCGACGATTCTCACCCTACTTATAATACCCACAGTTTACGAAATGGTTTACAGGCGGTTTTCCCGCACCTAAGCTAATTTCTTTTCCTTGATACTTC
Source organism: Aquifex aeolicus (assembly GCA_015662815.1). Taxonomy (GTDB): domain Bacteria; phylum Aquificota; class Aquificia; order Aquificales; family Aquificaceae; genus Aquifex; species Aquifex aeolicus_A. The sequence continues at coordinate 5,490 of DQTK01000022.1, forward strand.
TTTTAACCGAATTTAAATTAAGTTTATGATTCGCATTTGGGAGGAGTTAGATAGAATAGAACACCTTTTCCTTGAACTTCTCGATGACCCTTATAAAAAAGAAATACTTTTATATCTAATATGCTATTGTCAGCAGGTTAGAAAAATCGGAGATTATGAAATAGACCTAAAGAGATTACTAAATTGCGCGGAAAAACCTTATAAACTTATCGGAGGAAGTTGGCATGACGTTTTATTAGAACTCGCTATTCTTTACGTAAAAGATGGTGAAGGAAAAATTTATACGGGGAAAGAACTCCTTACACTGACCAATACGGAGAAATTAAAAGTCGGAATAGTTCAGGATTATAGAGAAGATTTTTACAAATTCTATACAAAGCTTTTGAAGTATTGGTCTGTTTTAAGTTCTAAACTCTCTTACGGAAATAATATAACTCCGGATGTATCCACACGGCTATTAGTCCTTTCATTTAATGAGAAACTATTCAAAGAATCTAAGTATTACGGAGAAATCCTTATGATGAGATATCCTAACGAAAAGGAATTCTTTGAATCCATTCATCTCGTAGCAGATTTTTTCAATACTTATTCCGAAACTGGGAATATAAAGGAGGAAAACTTAAAAAAGGCTTTATCTATCCTAAAGGAAATCCCGAAGACTTACTACTCAGTAAATATAGGAAAATTCAGAAAGGATATCGAAAAATTTATGAAGGATATTAAAAAAGGGCAATTCAGATATATAAGGATAGAGTTTGTTAAAGAAAGTAAAGGTAAAAAAAGAAATATCTTATCTAGGATATGGAAGTTTTTAAAATCTTTGGGAGGTAATAGATGGAGTTCAACCAGCTCAGAAGCGGATTATTACTCTTTCATAGAAATCTTGTTGAAAAAGCCCAAAAATCAAATAATGATGAATTGAGAGAATTTTACACTTTAGCGGTAAAATATTTAACAGAAGTTATAAAAAATCTGGAAGAATTTGATAAGACTATGAAAAAGATAAAGGATATTGAGAACCGAACTATGAGTTCAAACTGACTAATGAAGGAATTTTCAGACCCTCTATACGGTTTCATAAAATTAAATGACTTAGAACTTAAAATAGTTGATTCATTACCCTTTCAGAGGCTAAGGTACATAAAACAGTTAGGTGTTGCTTATCTCGTTTTTCCCTCTGCTCAACACACAAGGTTTGAACACTCCCTCGGTGTCCTCAGCATTACGGATAAATTGGCAAATCACCTTAAATTGAAAGAAGTAAAACTTCTCAGGCTTGCGGGATTGCTTCACGATATAGGACATCCGCCCTTTTCACACACCACAGAAGTCCTTTTGCCAGAAAGCAAAACCCACGAAGACTTTACTGAAAGAGTTATAAAAGAAACCGAAATATATGAAATACTGAGGATGGAATTCAGCCACGAAGATATAGAGAGCTTAATAAGGATTACCTTGGGAAAACCTAAGGATAAAGAGGAAAAATCCTTAAGTGAAATAATCACAGGTGAATTCGGTTCGGACCGTATGGACTACCTAAGAAGAGATGCCTATTTTTGCGGAGTATCTTACGGCTTCTTTGATTACGAGCGGTTAATAAATACAACCCAGCTTTATAGGGATAAGATTGTGGTAGATGTAAGCGGTTTACGAGCTTTAGAAAATTTCTTAATTTCCCGATACTTTATGTATATCCAAGTTTACTTTCACAAAAGCGTAAGAATTTTAAGCATACATCTCATAGAATTTATTAAAAAACTTTTAAAATCGGAGGACTTAAACGATATATCCCACTTTTTGAAAATTAACGATACGTATGTGGTTTCAAAAATTTTTGAAAAACAAGAATTCAGAGAGGATTTTCTTCGCATATTCGGAAGACAGCATTTTAAAAACCTTATATCTACCGAAAATTACCAGGTGTACAAGGAAGCAAAAGAAAAACTTTTAGGAAATTTTCCAAGAGAACTTTTGAGGTTTGACGAGTTAAAAAAAGTATTATACGGTGGAAATATATATATAAAAACGGAAAGAGGGTTGAAAAAAGCCCATGAACTTTCTCCGCTTGTAGCTTCACTAAAACCAATAAAACTGTATAGAATTTACGTAGATAGGAGGATATGGAAAGAAGCGGAGTCTCTATTAGAACATTAATAATTTCTATAACTTATCTTATAGTTCTGAATACCGTATTGAGTCTATACGGAATTACCGATACCTTCTCATACATGTTTGTTTTATTCAGCATCCCATTGGGTATATTTAACGATTTTAGAAATAAAATTAGAATTCCCAGGATTTATATAAACATTACAA
>DQTK01000087.1 GCA_015662815.1 Aquifex aeolicus
AAAACTATAATTTAAACTTGTAGTTATGAGTTTGAGTGTACATGAAATAAGGGAACTCTTTCTGGACTTTTTTGAAAAAAAAGGACATACAAGGGTAAAGTCCGCTCCTCTAATTCCCGAAAATGACCCAACACTTCTATTTGTAAACGCAGGAATGGTTCCTTTCAAAAATGTCTTTTTAGGTTTAGAAAAGAGACCTTATAAAAGGGCTACTTCTTGTCAGAAATGTCTAAGAGTTTCCGGAAAACACAACGACCTTGAACAGGTTGGATACACTTCAAGACACCATACCTTCTTTGAGATGTTAGGAAATTTCTCCTTCGGAGACTACTTTAAGAAAGAAGCTATAGAATTTGCTTGGGAATTCGTAACTGAGGTTCTAAAACTCCCTAAAGAAAAACTCTACGTTTCGGTGTATAAGGACGATGAGGAAGCTTACAGAATCTGGAACGAACATATAGGTGTTCCCTCAGAAAGAATATGGAGATTGGGAGAAGAAGACAACTTCTGGCAAATGGGAGATATAGGACCGTGCGGTCCATCCTCAGAAATTTACGTGGACAGAGGTGAAGAGTACGAGGGAGATGAAAGGTATCTGGAAATCTGGAATCTCGTTTTTATGCAATACAACAAAGACGAGAAAGGCAACCTTACACCTCTTCCCAATCCGAATATAGACACGGGCATGGGACTTGAAAGAATCGCATCTATCCTTCAGGGTAAGAACTCAAACTTTGAGATAGATATAATTTCCCCACTTATAGAGTTTGGTCAAGAAATTTCCGGAAAAAAATACGGAGAAAAGTTTGAAACGGATGTAGCTCTGAGAGTAATAGCAGACCACCTAAGGGCTATAACCTTTGCTATCTCGGACGGGGTAATTCCCTCAAACGAAGGGAGAGGATACGTAATAAGGAGAATCTTAAGACGCGCTATGAGGTTCGGTTATAAACTGGGAATTGAAAACCCATTCCTATATAAAGGAGTTGAACTGGTTGTAGACTTAATGAAATCTCCCTATCCTGAACTCGAACTTTCAAGGGAATTTGTTAAAGGCATAGTTAAAGGAGAAGAGGAAAGGTTTATAAAAACTCTAAGGGCGGGAATGGAATACATTCAAGAAATAATAGAAAAAGCCCTTAATGAAGGCAGAGATATTCTTACAGGCAAAGAAGTTTTCACAGCTTATGACACCTATGGATTTCCCATAGACCTCATAGATGAAATAGCAAGGGAGAAAGGATTAAAAATAGACCTTGCAGGTTTTCAATGTGAATTAGAAGAACAAAGGGAAAGAGCTCGTAAGAGTTTTAAAGTAGAAACGAAAAAAATAAAGCCCGTCTACTCACACTTAAAGGAACTCGGAAAAAGCTCCTCCTTTGTAGGCTACAAATACTTTGAATACGAAACTAAGCTCATAGGAATAATAAAAGGTGAAGAAGTTGTAGGAAAGTTGACGGAGGGTGAGGAAGGAGAATTAATTCTTGAAGAAACTCCCTTCTACCCGGAAGGAGGCGGACAAGTAGGAGATACGGGAATAATTGAGACCGATAAGGGACTCTTTAAAGTAGAGGATACACAAAGACCTGTTGAAGGAATCATAGTTCACATAGGGAAAGTATTAAAAGGCTCTCTAAGTGTTGAAGATATGGTTCACGCAAAAGTTGATAAGGAAAGAAGATGGGACATTATGAGAAACCATACCGCAACACACCTACTTCATGCCGCTTTAAGAAATATTCTCGGAGAACACGTAAGACAGGCGGGTTCATCAGTTGCTGACAAATATCTGAGATTTGACTTCACCCACTTTTCAGCACTGACAGAAGATGAAATAAGAAAAATAGAAGAACTTGTAAACGAAAAGATTAGGGACAACCTACCGGTAAGCGTTGCGGAGATGTCTTACAACGAAGCGCTACAGACGGGAGCTATAGCGATATTTGAAGAAAAATACGGAGATAGGGTAAGAGTAATATCGTGCGGTGAGTTTTCTAAGGAACTGTGCGGTGGAACACACGTATTAGCAACGGGAGATATAGGTTACTTCAAGATAATATCCGAAAGTTCCGTGGGAGCGGGAGTAAGAAGAATAATTGCTCAAACGGGAAGGTGGGCTGTAAGAACATCCTTTAACGAACACTTAACTTTAAAGGAAGTATCAAGTTCACTGGGAGTAAAAGAAGAAAAAGTTCTAAGTAAACTCGAGGAACTCAAAGACGAGTTAAAGGAAAAAGAAAAAGAAATACAGAGACTGAGACAAGAACTTTTAAAACTTCAGATAAGGGAAAAGGTTAAAGAAGAAAAGATAGGAGAAATTACACTGCACTATGGAATCTTTGAAGATGTAGAGCCGGAGGAATTAAGGAATCTTTCAGATATCTTAAGACAAAGGACCAAGAAGGATGTAGCCTTTATAGCGTCTAAAAAAGATGGAAAAGTTTACTTTGTTGTAGCAGTTTCCAAAGAATTGTCTTCCCAGATTAAAGCTAACGAGCTTATAAGGGAAGTTGGCAGGGTTCTTCAGGGAGGAGGAGGAGGAAGGCAGGACCTGGCTCAAGGTGGAGGAAGGGCACCTGACAAATTTGAAGATGCGGTTAAATTACTAAAAGAAATCTTATCGGGAGTAGCTGTAAAATGACCGAGAACACCCGGGCAGGTATCGGCATCAAGGACATAAGTATAAGGCTTATAAGCGAAGTACCAATACTCTTGACGGGAGGCTTTGTTTACTGTGAATACGGAATACCAGTGAGATACTTGAAGGTAGACGAAAAGGAAGCAAAGTTAGAGATCTCCCTTGAGAAAATGAGAAATTTCCTGAAGCTTTGTAAAGACATAGACAGTTTTATAGATAAAGTTATCGGAGAGGTGGAATTCACCTTTCCCGAAGCAGTTCTTACTGTTGTAAAAATATATGCTGATGGAGTAAAGATAAAGGAGTTATCTTATCTGGAGGAGGACACTCCGATAGGGAGAGGAATAATTATAGATGAAAATAGAGAGCCAGAAGACGCTATACCACCGTACGCTAAAGAGAATAGGGAGAAGATTTTTAACACTTTGAAGGAGATTATACTACTTGAACTTCTATACTCATCTTAAATTTAAGGATAACATTATCAAAATATATAACAATACCTATATCATAGTCTTGAAAAAGATATGGATTTTTTTATTTTAATAAAAACAGTGAGGTAAGGAACATGTTTGAAAAGTTTACAGAAAGAGCTAGACAGATTATCTTAAAAGCGAGGGAAGAAGCCCTCGAACTGGGACACAGTTACCTCGGAAGTGAACATATATTGTTAGCTTTAATAAAAGAAGAAGATATACCTACATTGGTTCTTGCTAAATTCGGTCTTACTCCGGAGAAAGTAAGAAAGGCTATTATGGGTCAAATAACCAAAGGGAACCACTCGGGGGAAGTTCTTTTTGCACCTGATGCAAAGAGGGTTATTGAATTCGCAGTTGAAGAGGCAAGAATACTACATCATCAGTTTGTAGGTCCGGAACACCTGCTTATTGGAGTTGTAAGAGAAAAGACAGGACTCGGAGGAAGGATTCTAAGAAGCTTCGGTTTAGATGAGTATTCCGTTAGAAGAGAAGTCCTTCAACTCCTGGGAGAACTTCCACCTCAAGAAAGCCAAAGGTATGTATCGACACCCAATCTGGATAGATTTTCAAGGGACCTTACACAGATGGCACGGGAAGGAAAACTCGACCCTGTGATAGGAAGAGAAAAGGAAATAGAAAGGGTTATACAGATACTTGTAAGAAGAAGAAAAAACAATCCCGTTCTTCTCGGAGACCCGGGAGTTGGTAAAACTGCAATAGTTGAAGGTCTCGCTCAGAGAATAGCAAATAAAGAAGTTCCCGAACCGTTGATAAATAAAAGAGTAGTAGCCTTGGATTTAGCAGCTTTAGTTGCCGGGACCAAGTATAGAGGACAGTTTGAGGAAAGGTTAAAGAATATACTCAAAGAACTTGAAAAGGCTAACAACGTAATCCTCTTCATAGATGAGCTTCACACATTAGTCGGAGCGGGTTCTGCGGAAGGTTCTATAGATGCATCTAATATGCTAAAACCTGCACTCGCAAGAGGAGAAATCCAGGTAATAGGTGCTACTACTGTAGATGAATATAGAAAATACATAGAGAAGGACGGTGCCCTGGAAAGAAGATTTCAGCCCGTTTACGTAGAACAGCCCTCTCCGGAGGATACCATACAGATACTCTATGGTCTTAAACCTAAGTTCGAAGAATTCCATAAGGTTGAATACACTCCTGAAGCTATGGAAAAAGCTGTAGACCTTTCCGTGAAGTACATTACCGATAGAAACCTCCCGGATAAAGCCATAGACGTTATGGACGAAGCGGGCGCACTCGTTAAGTTAAAAGCTACGCAACTCCCACCAGAACTCAAAGAGATAGAGGAGAAAATCAAAGAATATGAAAGAGAAAAGGAAAAAGCCGTAAAAGAGCAGGATTATGAAAAGGCCGCAAGGATTAGAGATGAAGAGTTAAGACTGAGAGCTAAGTTTGAAACCATGAAAGCTAAATGGAAGGAAGAACTTGAAAAGAATAGACCTAAAGTAACCGAGGAGGATGTTGCTGAAGTTGTAGCAAGATGGACGGGGATACCGGTTAAGAGAATTCATGAAAGTGATGCTGAGAAACTACTTCATATTGAAGAAGAACTCAAGAAAAGGGTTGTCGGTCAAGATGAAGCAATAAAGGCTATAGCGAAAGCTGTAAGAAGGTCCAGAGTAGGACTTAAAGGAAAGAACAGACCCATAGGAGTATTCATGTTTCTGGGACCCACAGGGGTCGGAAAAACCGAAACTGCTAAAGCTTTAGCCGAATATCTATTCGGAACAGAGGAAGCGTTAATAAGATTCGATATGTCGGAGTATATGGAAAAGCATACAGTATCCAGGCTTATCGGAGCACCTCCCGGATACGTTGGATACGAGGAGGGTGGACAACTTACGGAAGCCGTAAGAAGGAGACCTTACAGCGTTCTTCTATTTGATGAAATAGAAAAAGCACATCCTGATGTATTCAACATATTCCTGCAAATCTTTGATGACGGAAGACTTACCGATGGACTCGGCAGAACGATAGATTTTTCCAATACCATCATCATAATGACTTCTAATCTCGGAGCAAGATTAATCACAGGCGGAAGCATGGGATTCGAAAAGAGACAAGGAATTCTTAACTTTGAGGAAATGAGAAAAAATGTTCTGGATCAAGTAAAGAGAACCTTTAGTCCTGAGTTCTTGAACAGGCTGGATGAAATTATAGTATTCAGACCTCTAGAGAAGAAGGATATTGAAAAGATACTTGACCTTCAACTTAAAGAAATTAACGAAAAGCTAAAGGATTGGGGAATAAAATTAAAACTGCACAAGTCCTTCATTAACTGGATTATAGAAAAAGAGTACAAACCCGAATACGGAGCAAGAAGCCTCAAGAGAGCTCTCCAAAAACATGTTGAGGACCTACTTGCGGAAGAAATTATCAAAGGTACGTTTAAGGATATAGAGGAAGTAGAAATAAGGGTAAGAAGTGATAAGCCATATCTGAGACCTTCAAAGAAGAAAGAAAAGATTGAAGCTCTCTTGGAAAAATAATTTTCCGCTTTTTTCTTCTTTATAATACTTCTTTTGTGAAAAGGGTATTCTTAAGCTTTTTAGCTTTAACGACTATTGTTTTTTCCCAAGAAATAGAAAAGGTTATAGTTAAAGGGAATAAATATATTACCGATGAACTTATAAAGGGTTTTTTAAAGACAAAAGAAGGTTCGGATTTTTCCCTTGAGAAAATAAGGGAGGATATTAAGAGACTTTACAGGACGGGTTTATTTAAAAAGATTGAGGTATATAAGGAGGATATAAACAGTAACGGAAAGCCCGAGATAGTGTTCCGGGTTGAAGATCTCCCGGTAATATACAAAATAGAATTCGAAGGAAATGATGAACTCAGTGATGATGAACTAAAAGAATACCTTGGGATAGAAACAGAACTCGGGGAAGTTGATGTAGAAGAAACTATAGAGGGGTATACTTCAAGTCCTGCAGTCGAAGAACGGCTTGCCATACTCAAGCAATTAAAGCTCGGCAGAATCTTAACAGTTCAAGAAATAGAAAGCCTTAGAAAGAGAATAGAGGAAATATACAAAAGACAAGGTTTTGTAGAAACTGAAGTCAAGTATAAGATAGTTCCCAAAAAGGGCGCTTCCAAACTTATATTCACAATCCATGAAGGTAAAAAAGTTTACGTGAAAGATATAGAAATAGAAGGAAATAAGCACTTTAGTGATAGGAAATTAAAGGGGCTAATGGAACTAAAAGAACCAAATATTTTTCTTTTCAGATTGCATCCCGCTTTTAGTAAAGACCTACTTGAAGAGGATGTAGAAAAGATAAAGGAATTCTATAGAAGCGAGGGCTTCCTTCAAGCGCAGGTTTCTTACAGTGTAGAGAAAAAAGGAGCTGCAAGGAAGATAATAATAAAAGTAAAAGAGGGTCCAAGGTATAAAATTGGAAAATTGGAAATTCGGGGAAACAAATTATTTGCCTACAGTGAACTTGTAGAAAATATTCTTGAGAAGAATAAAAGGAAGGGCGGATATTTCAAAAGAGAGGTAATAGAAAAGATAAAAAGAAACATTGTAGAAAAGTACGCGGATATAGGATTTTTAAACGTCAGAATCGAAGAAAAAATAAAGGTTATTCCCGAAAAACATAAAGTGCTAATTACCCTTATAATCCGCGAAGGTAAACCGGTTTATGTAAACAGGATAGAAGTAAAGGGTAATTACGAAACCAGAGATTATGTTATAAGACGTGAGATGAGAGTTCAAGAAAATGAACTTGCCGTAAGGAAAGGATTAAACCGCTCAAGAACAAGGATAATGAATCTCGGATATTATCAAGAGGTTCAAATAAATCCTATTCCCCGAGGAGGAGCTAAGTGGGACCTCCTTGTGAAAATAAGGGAAAGATTTACGGGACAGTTCTCGGTAGGGCTTTCCTATAACGAAATAACAGGATTAACAGGATTCTTAGAACTCAGGAAAGGGAATTTCCGGGGAACCGGTGATATTGTAGGCTTCAGTGTAAGCTACGGTACACTCTACAGGAACAACTCTATTTCGTACACGAAAAAGTGGTTCCTCAAAAAACCCATGGACCTCGACTTTTCGGCTTTTGACAGGAGAATAGAGTATACTACATACACAGTCCAAAGAACCGGATTTTCAGTAGCACTTTCAAAGGAGTTCTGGGAGTATTGGAGAGCTTCGATAGGAACAACTATACAGAGGGTAAAATACAGTGATATTTCCGAAGATGCGGTTTCCTACATAAAGGAACAGGAAGGTACAAGAGATTCAAGGAAAATATTCCTCACTTTAAGGAGAGATACGAGGGATTATTATCTGCTTCCTACCAAAGGCTCTATTATCATTCTTAGGAACGCAGTAGGTGTAGGTATCTTAGGAGGCAATGAAAAATTTTATAAGCTCGAACTGGAAGGAGCAAAATACCTCAGTGATACATACTTTGATACAGGCTTAATTTTAAGTTTAAAAGGAGAAATAGGATTGGTAGAAGGGTACGGTGGGAAAAAAGTCCCTATAGATGAAAGATTTTTTGTAGGTGGAGATTTCACAATAAGAGGGTATGAGTACGGTTATGCAGGACCAGTAGACCCGGTAACTTTAGACCCGATAGGTGCAAAGAGGAAGATTATTACAAGCGTAGAGCTTATGTATCCGCTTTATAAAAAAATGTTTTACTTGGCTGCCTTCTTCGATTACGGTCTCGGTGCCGATAGTTGGAAAGATTTTAAACTCTCAAATTTTAGAGGTGGATACGGTATAGGACTCAGAATAATTACTCCTTTTGCTCCTATAAGGATAGATTGGGCTTTCAAAACAAAGACTGTTCCGGGAGATACGAACCGTTCAAGGATTCACTTCGTGTTAGGAACCTTCTTCTAAATATTTCATAACGTGTGCCATATCTTTATCTCCCCTTCCGGACAGATTTATAACCACTATACCATCACGCCCAAGCTGTTTGGCTACTTCTACCGCTTTTATTACAGCATGTGCACTTTCAAGAGCGGGAATTATTCCTTCAGTTTTGGCAAGGAGCTTGAAACCTTCGAGGGCTTCCTCGTCGCTCGCGGTAGTATACTTTGCCCTCTTTATTTCGTAGAGTAAGGTGTGTTCCGGTCCTACACCGGGGTAATCAAGTCCGGCGGAAATTGAATGAGTTGGGAGAATTTGCCCTTCTTCATCCTGAAGGAAATAGCTTTTCATACCATGTAGAATACCTATACTACCTCCGCATATAGAGGCGGCATGTTTTTCGGTTTCAAGTCCGTAACCTCCCGCTTCAACTCCTATAAGCTCCACATCCTTATCCTCAACGAAGGGATAAAAGATTCCCATAGCGTTTGAGCCTCCCCCTACACAGGCAACTATCGCATCGGGAAGCCTGCCCTCTTTTTGAATTATCTGATGTTTTGTCTCTCTACCTATCACACTCTGGAAATCCCTCACTATCATAGGGAAAGGATGAGGGCCTACAACGGAGCCTATAATGTAGTGGGTTGTTTCCACATTGGTAACCCAGTCTCTTAAAGCCTCATTTATAGCATCTTTTAAGGTTTTACTGCCGCTCTTTACTATTCTCACTTTTGCTCCGAGCAGTTTCATTCTGAAAACGTTAAGAGCTTGTCTTTCGGCATCTTCTTCCCCCATATAAACAACGCATTCCAATCCGAAAAGTGCAGAAGCCGTTGCAGTAGCCACTCCATGCTGTCCTGCACCCGTTTCCGCTATTACCCTTTTTTTGCCCATTCTCTTTGTAAGCAGGCATTGACCTATGGTATTGTTAATTTTGTGGGCACCTGTATGAAGTAAATCTTCCCTCTTTAGGTAAATCTTCGCACCGCCCACGTATTTCGTTAATTTTTCCGCAAAGTATAAAGGAGTAGGTCTTCCTGCGTACTCTCTTAAGTAGTAATCCAGCTCCCTGTTGAACTCATCATCATCTTTTAACTCTTTATACTTTTCTTCAAGTTCCTCGAGAGCGTACATAAGGGTTTCAGGGACATATTTGCCGCCGAATTTCCCGAAATAACCCCTTTCATCAGGATATTTATACATAAGGGATTATTTTAATCTTTATGAAAGCAGTTGTTTACAGTTCCCGCAACCCCGTTTTATATAAAGCCCTTGAAGAGATAAAATATCAATTTGTGGAGGACAAAATTCTCACGGATTTTGACTTTTTACTTATATCTCTAAACTATAAGTATCCTTATGGCAAACTGGATAGGGATTTAAGAAGGGTATTTAATCTTGATGAGAGGGAATACCTTGCTTTTCATTCAACGGAATCAATGGAAAATACGAGAATAACAGAAGGTATAACTATATGTTTTATAAAATTTGAAAACAAAGGAAGAGTAAGAATTTATACCGACGAAGGTATAAGCAATTACCTCGAGAAAGGAACCCTTAAGCGTTTAGTAAATTATTTGGAGGAAAACAAAGAGTATTTAAACCTTTTTATATCCTCCTGGGAAGATAACAGCTTAGGTCTCTTTATAGAAGATTTAGGCAAATCTTTATATTCACGCGGATTTTATCCGAACTTAGTGGGGGGTGTATCCTCGGGAGAAATGTACGAAGGAGAGCTGAGAACTTTTCAGATACACAACGGAAAAGTTGTAAAGGACGGGTTCGCCGTAATCACTTTTGAGAATGTAGAATACTGCTTCGGTATATCTTTGGGTTTTAAACCCATAAGTCCCGTATATACGGTTTCTAAAGCAGATGGGTACAAGATATACGAGGTGGATGGAAGAACACCCTTTATAGATATAGTTAAAAATTTCCTGAACGGTATTGAA
>DQTK01000051.1 GCA_015662815.1 Aquifex aeolicus
ATAAAAGATAAGGATGTAAGGGTTAAAGGTGAATGCAGGTATATTGTTGCATACGACTACGGGTATCGTGCTGGATTTAAGTTTCTCGACCTATCTCCTCAACATGAGTCTTTAATAGGTCAATACGTTATGGAAAGACAGTTCCAAATTCTTAAAGAATTGAGAGCCTTAGCTTCATGAAAGGTAAAGAACTCTGGATAATCTTAGCGGTTGTTCTTATTCTCTCCGCAATAGTAATTCCGATACCTGCTTTTCTGTTGGATTTGCTACTTACATTATCTATAACTTTTTCCCTGAGTGTTTTACTTTTAACTTTCTTCATCAAAAATCCTCTTGAGTTTTCTTCTTTCCCGTCAATACTGCTTCTGGGAACACTTATGAGGTTATCCCTAAACATAGCCGCTGCCCGTAGAATTTTACTCCACGGTCATGAAGGGACACATGCTGCGGGAAAAGTGATAGAAGCTTTCGGTAAACTCGTGGCAGGGGGCGATATAGTAGTCGGTCTGATAATTTTCTTAATCTTTATAGTAATAAACTTCATCGTAATCACGAAGGGTGCGGAAAGAATTTCAGAAGTTGCCGCAAGGTTCACTCTGGATGCCCTTCCCGGAAAACAGATGTCAATAGATGCAGACCTGAATGCAGGACTGATTACCGAGGAAGAAGCCAAAAGGAGAAGAAAAGAGCTTGAGAGAGAATCTTCCTTTTACGCCACTATGGATGGAGCAAGTAAATTCATTAGAGGAGATGCTATCGCGGCACTTGTTATTCTCTTTCTCAGCTTAATAGGTGGATTAATCATAGGTATAGCCATAAGGGGTATGGATTTTACAACTGCCCTGAAAAATTACACAATTTTGTCCATAGGTGAAGGATTGGCTTCCCAAATTCCCGCCCTTTTGCTTTCTACCGCAGCCGGAGTACTTACCACAAAGATGTCCTCTCAAGAAAATCTCGGAGAGGCAATTACGGGGGAATTCTTCAAACAACCTAAAGCTTTGCTTTTTTCCGCAGGTATTCTCGGATTTATAGGACTGATTCCGGGGCTTCCTACCCTTCCGTTTCTTATAATGGCAGGAACATTGACAGGTCTTTACTACTTTATTAATCAATCTCTAAAGAAAAAGGAACTCAAAGAACTTGAGGAACTTGCTAAAGAAAAGATGAAGGAAAAAGAAGAAAAAGAGGAAGAAATAATCCCTCAACCTGACCCTATTACCCTCGAAATAGGGTATGCCTTAATACCTATGGTGGACGAAAGTCAGGGAGGAGAAATCCCTAAGAAGGTTAAGAATCTGAGAAAGCAACTGGCAAAAGAGTACGGTGTAATTATTCCTCTGGTACATATAAGAGACAACCTAAGATTAAAACCTAACGAGTACAGAATACTTATAAAGGGAATAGAGATAGATAAATACGAGCTAATGCCCGGACATTATCTTGCTGTAGACCTCGGCGGTACAAGGGGAAAAATAGACGGAATAGAGACCTATGACCCCGCCTTTAAAATAAAAGCTTTCTGGATAACGGAGGATAAAAGGGAAGAAGCTCAGAAATTGGGATATATGGTAGTGGATGCGGATACAGTGTTAATTACCCATCTGTCGGAGGTTATAAAAAGAAATCTCCATGAGCTATTAACCAGAAATGAAGTTATGGAACTCGTAGAGCTTCTCTCTAAAAAATACCCAAAGGTGGTAAGGGAAATAGTTCCTGAACAGGTTCCTATATCAGTACTTCATAGGGTTTTACAAAATCTTCTCAGGGAAGGTATACCTGTAAATGATTTACTTACCATACTGGAGACTATTGCAGATTATATAGAACAGACAAAAGATCCGGATTTGCTCACGGAATATGTCAGGCAGGCTCTTTCAAAAAGGATTACCCGCATGTATATGACCAACGGGACCCTTTATGCAATAGCATTATCTCCGAAAGTCGAATCAAGGCTCATTCATTTCCTTAAGGAAAATAGAGAAGATGAGTTTATAGACTTTGTTTTAAACAAACTCCTTCCGAGAATAAAAAATGAAGTTGTCAAGTTTACTCAATATCAGGCTGTACCGATATTGCTCACGTCCGGAGAAGTGAGGCGGTTTATAAGGAGAACTATAGAGCCATACCTCTCGGAATTGGCAGTTCTGTCTTATAATGAACTTGAAAAACAGATTAATATAAAAATATTAGGTATTATAGATGAGGATTGAGAAGCTGGAGGTACAATCTATACAGGAAGCTATAGAGATTCTTGAAAAGAAATACGGGGAGAATGCCGTAATACTTTCTTCAAGAATAATAAAGAAAAAAAGATTCGGATTTCTTCCCTTTTTCCCTAGGAAGATGCTTGAGGTAACAGTTGGTATCCAAGAAGAAGAGGATTTCAGGAAGGAACTTGAAAGGGAAAAAGAGTTAATAAAAGAAATAGAAAATCTCAAAAGAATAGTGAACGAACTCCTTAACAACACTGAATCTAAAAACGAAACAGTTTCCTTAAAGAGGGAAAATAAGTATTCACCTCGTGTACGCAAAATGTTTGAAAAATTAATAATAAAGAACATAAATATGGAGATAGCGGAAAGACTCATGGAAGAAGCCTGCGGGTATGACTTGGATAACAAGCTATATGACTTTAAAGATGAACCTTATAGAGCTATAAAAGGAAGTATAGAGAAAAATCTAAAGATTGAGGAAAACTTCTTAGAGAATCCGCCTAAAGTTGTAGCCTTGGTCGGTCCTACAGGTGTGGGGAAAACTACAACAATAGCAAAACTTACATACCTTTTTAAGAAAAACGAGAAAAAGGTCGGAATTATTTCCTTGGATAGCTTTCGTATGGGGGCCTTTGAGCGGCTCAAAGCTTTTGCCAAGATATTGGAAGTTCCCTTTAAATTAGCTGATTCTCCCCGTAGCTTCAACACACACCTACTTGAGATGGATGATAGGGATGTAATCCTGGTAGACACCGCAGGACGGAGCCATTATGACGTAGTAAGACTAAAGGAATTAGAATCCTACTTCAAGGTATCGGATATAAATACCTACCTCACAATAGCAGCCAACCTATCGGAACTTGTAATGTATGAAGCGATAATGCAGTTTGGAATGTTTTCCATAAAAGGATTGATTTTCACAAAACTGGATGAAACTCCTTATCCGGGAAGTATAATAAACGTAGCCTACAGAACCCAGTATCCTATACTTTGCTTTACCACAGGTCAGGCTCTTCCCGAGGATATAGTAATGGCAAATTACGATTATTTAGTCAGATTAATTTTAGAGGATGAGGATGAAGTTAGATCGGCAGTTGAGTTTGCTTAAACATAAATTAGGGAAAGGGACAAAAACGAGATACATATCGATTTCCAGTGGTAAAGGTGGTGTAGGAAAAACTCTAATTGCCATTAATTTAGGAGAGATATTATCCGAAAATGGAAAAAAGGTTTTGATATTTGACGGAGATTTGGGACTAAGCAATATTCATCTGATGTACGGAATATCCCCCACAAAGGATTTAGTGGATTTAATTAAAGGGTTCGCCACTATAGAAGAACTACCGGTAAAGGTAAATAAAAATCTGTATTTCATATCCGGTGGAAGCGGGTTTCAGCAGCTGGCAGATATTCCCAGAACACAACTCAGTAGTATTATAATGAAGCTTCACGAATTTGCCGAAGAAAACTTCAACTATGTAATCGTAGATACACCACCGGGTCTTAATAGAATAACCATCATGCTCGCTTCGAGTGTAGACATACCTCTTATAATTACCACCCCTGAACCTACCGCAATAATGGATGCATACGCGCTTATCAAGGTAATAAATAAAGAAGAGGGAATAGATGATTTCTACGTTATAGTGAATAAGGCGGACAACTCCGCAGAGGCGAAAGCTGTCGTAGAAAGCTTAGAACTCCTTGCAATGAAGTACACAACAGCAAGGATAAATTACATAGGCTACCTTCACTATAGAAAGAATCTTATCAGAAGGATTATTGACCAAAATCCCATAGACGAAGCGTTTAAGGAAGAGCTAAGGGAATCCATTTCCAATCTTGACTTTGAAATACAGGAAAAGGAGGGTTTTTGGAGTAAAATACTTAAAAAGCTGGGAATATGAAAAATCCTTACAAAGAAGGAACTGACAGAGAGGAACTTATTTTGCAATATCTTCCTTTGGTGAAAGGAATAGCATACAACATAAAGAGACACTTGCCTGAAGATGTAGATGTAAGAGACCTTATAGGCTACGGAATAATAGGCTTGATAAAGGGTGTAGACAAACTAAATAGCTCCGACAAAAGGAAGGTTGAAACTTACCTAAGGTTAAAGATTAAAGGTGCTATATACGATTATCTAAGGAGTCTTGATTTCGGGAGCAGACAAATAAGAGATAGGGAAAGGAAAATAAAAGAAACTCTGGAAAGGTTAAAAGAGAAATTAGGAAGGGAACCTACAGATGAAGAGATTGCAAGGGACTTAGGTATTTCCGTGGAAGAATTGATGAAAATCCTCAGAAAGATTTCTTTTTCGTACATTCTCAATTTAGAGGAAATTTTCAGGGAAAATGTAAGGAATTATTCAGAGGTAATTGCATCTAGAGAGGATGTAGAAGAAAAAATAATTAAAAAGGATTTTGAAGAAAGATTAAAAAGGGCTATTAGGGAACTCCCCGAGAGAGAAAAGCTGGTAATACAGCTAATTTTTTATGAAGAACTACCTTTGAAAAAGGTTGCGGAAATTCTGAATACTTCCGTTTCCCGCGTAGCACAGATTAAAACAAGAGCTTTGCAGAGATTGAGGGAAAAACTACTTAGTTTCCAATAAATTCTTCCAAAGGTAAGTTCAAATTTTCAAATCCCATGCCTTCCAAAATAGCAAGTATATAGTATTTAATTCCCATATTGTTCTCTGGGTCTAATTTGTATAACATCTTTAGTGTCTCTAAGGCTTTATCGATTTCACCTATTTCCCAAAACATAATTCCCGTTTCAAGAATAGCCTTTATAATGTGCTTGTTAGTTTCATGTTTCCAAGAGAGCCTGTCAGTGAGTTTTCCATCATTTCCCTTTATGAGTTCCATAGCCCTCTTGTAGG
>DQTK01000055.1 GCA_015662815.1 Aquifex aeolicus
AATTGAGTGGTTGGAGAAATTTCATTTGTTTGCTTGTTTACCTTTCTGCTTTGGGGGTTGCTTCCTTTGTTCTCCCTTAATTTCTCACCCAGCGCGTGTAAGAGAATTAAATAAATAGTATTATGACTTTACAGCTGATAGAGAGAGGTTGTCCCAACTGCGGGGGAGTAATAAGCTCCGACAGACTTGAAAAAGCCCTTCCCTGTTCTAAATGCCTTCCGAAACCTGAAGAGGAAGTTTGCAACGCGCTTACAGAGCTTGAAAACCTAAAATACCTTAAGCCCTTCTGTGATACGGAAGAAAAACTTGAGGAATTTACGCTATTCTTTGAAAAAGCAGTAGGTGCTAAGCCCTGGAGTTTACAAAGAGTTTGGGCTAAGCGTGTCTTCATGAACCAGTCTTTCGCCATAGTAGCCCCCACGGGCGTAGGAAAGACTACTTTCGGACTTGTTATGTCCCTTTTCCTTAAGGGCAGAGTTTTAATGATTTTCCCAACACGGCTTCTTGCAAACCAAGCAGGGGATAAACTTCTGGAAATTTCTGATAAATTAGGGTTACAGAGAAAAATTCTCGTATATCAATCTAAAAAGAAAATAAAGGCACAGTTTTTAAAAGGCGATTGGAGTATTCTCATTGGAACAAATATGTTTCTGCACAAAAATTTTGAAAATCTTATGAATTTTAAGTTCAAATTAATCTTCATAGATGATATAGACAGTTTCCTCAAAAAGGGAAAAAACATAGATAACTTGTTTAAACTTCTTGGTTTTACCGAAGAAGAAATAAGGCTTGCTATAAAAGAGGAAAAAAGTCAGAGGGATTACGACAGACTTGCCAGAATAAGAAAGCGTAAGAAGGATACGGTTTTGATAGTTTCGTCCGCAACTTTAAAGCCGAAAGGCAAAAGAGCTCATCTTTTCAGAAATTTACTGGGCTTTGATGTGCAGAAAGCCATTACAACACTGAGAAATATAGCAGACGTTGCGGAACCTGTTCTTAACCTTGAAGAAGCCCTTGAAAAATCCGCAGAGCTTATAAGAAAGCTCGGAAAAGGTGGGCTGGTTTTTCTATCCGTATTCTACGGTAAAGAAAAGATTGAAGAGATAAAGGAGTATTACAAAAGTAAGGGAATAGATGCAGTAAGCTATTTGGATTATAAACCTGAAGAACTCTATCAAATTCTTGAAAAAGGAGACTTTGACGTAGCTCTGGGCATTTCTCACATCACTAACCCACTGGTAAGAGGAATAGACCTTCCCCACATAATAAGGTATGTGGTATTCCTTGACCCTCCCAAACACGTATTTCCCACACAGATAAGTTTGAATCCCTCACTCCTCTACTCTCTACTTCTAACTTTGCTGAGCCTTTTCGAGGAAGAAGATAGACTAAAAGCAGTTCAACACATTACATACCTCAAGCGCTACCTTACCCTAAGGGAAGAGCAGCTTGACAATTACCCTAAGATAAAGGAAAAGGTAGAGGAGATAAAAGAATTCCTTGAAAAGTTTCTCCGAGATGAAGGGTTTTTAAAAAGGATTCAGCGGAGTGATGATATATCCTTAGTTCCTAAGGATGGAAAGCTTTACATAGTTATCGGAGATGCAAACTCTTACATACAGGCAAGCGGTAGAACCTCCCGATTTGTAGCAGGCGGTATGACTAAAGGGTTATCTGTAGTTTTCTATTCGGACCCTAAGGCTTTTTACTCTCTCAAAAAACGCCTAACGCTTTACTATATGACTCAAGATATTGAGTTCAAAAGGTTGGAGGAAATAGATTTAGAAAAACTTATAAAGGAAATAGACCAAGATAGAAAAAGAGCAAAGGCTATCCTCGAAGGTAAAGGAGTCGTTCAAATAAAGGATTTATTTAAAACCACCCTTGTTATAGTAGAGAGTCCTAATAAAGCCAGAACCATTGCCTCCTTCTTTGGAAAACCTCAGATGAGGCTAATAGAGGATTCGGTAGCCTACGAAGTTCCCTTGGGAGACAGATTATTGATAATTACAGCCTCTTTGGGACACATACTGGATTTAATCACGTATAAAGGCTTCTTCGGTGTAATTGACGACACATACCCCTACCTTCCCATTTACGACACTATAAAGATATGCAGGGAAACCCATGAACAACACACAGATTACAAATACCTCAAGAACCGCTGCAAAGGAAAAATAGAGGATAAGATGGAAATAATCAAAGGAATAAGAAGAGTAGGATACGAAGTTGATGAAGTTTTCATAGCTACAGACCCCGACGCCGAAGGGGAAAAGATAGGTTACGACCTGTACCTTCTTTTAAAACCCTTCAATAAAAATGTAGGAAGGGTAGAGTTCCACGAGGTAACTCCCAAAGCTTTCAAGGAAGCCATCGAAAAACCGAGGAAAGTAGATTTAAACCTTGTCAAAGCCCAGTTAGTGAGAAGAATTCTTGACCGCTGGGTAGGGTTTACACTTTCCCATATACTTTGGGATACATTCGGCAAAAAATGGTTATCTGCAGGGAGAGTTCAAACTCCGGTTTTGGGTTGGATAATCGAGCGTTATGACAAATCAAAGGAGAAAAAAGGAGAAATA
>DQTK01000112.1 GCA_015662815.1 Aquifex aeolicus
GCTTATTATGAATTCTGCTATGGGTAGAGTTTACTACATACTTTCAGATGGGAAATTGTCAAGAAGGGAGAATACAGTTTACTTTGAAAACGGAAAGGTAAAAAAGGCTATTCCCATAGAAAATATAGATGAACTTTTCGTCGTATCAGAGTTATCTCTAGATACAAAACTCCTAAAGCTCCTTGCTCAAGGGGGTATACCTATTCACTTTTTCAATTATTATGGCTACTATGTAGGGAGCTTTTACCTGAGGGAAAAACATGTATCAGGTTATTTGTGTATAAAGCAGGCAGAACATTACCTTGATAGGGAAAAGGCTTTACCTTGCTAAAGCCTTCGTAATAGGGGCGATTGTAAATCTTTCTCAAATTTATGAATTAGAACCTGATAAACATCTAAATAGGCTTTCAAAGGTCGAGAAAATAGGAGAGATTATGAACGTAGAAGCGGATTTTAGGAAAAAATGTTATGAAAAACTTGAAGATATAACAGGTTTTCCTTTTGAAAAAAGGACAAGAAGACCACCACAAAACTCTTTAAATGCTTTAATTTCCTTTGGAAACTCATTAGTTTATGCAAAGGTCTTAGGAGAAATATATTACACTCTATTAAACCCTATAATAAGTTATTTACACGAACCTTCTACGAAAAGATTTTTCCTATCACTTGATGTAGCGGAAGTATTTAAGCCTATTTTTGTTGATAGGTTAATCATTAAACTCATTAAGAACAGGAGGATAACGGAAGAGCATTTTAGAAAAGATTTTGCATCCGCATACCTGAATGAAGAGGGTAGGAAAGTTTTTGTTTCCGAATTTAACAACCTTCTTGAGAAAAGAATTAAATACAGAAAACTTAAAAGAAAAGTATCCCATAGAACTTTAATCAGACTTGAACTTTACAAACTTATAAAACATCTCTTAGGTGAAGAAGTTTACATCCCTTTAAATTACGGGAGTTTGTTATGAAAGTAATACTTGTTTATGACATAGCAACCGAAGATACAAAAGACCAAAATAGATTAAACAAAGTTAGAAAAGTGGTTAGAAAGTATCTTCACCACATTCAAGAATCGGTATTTGAAGGGAAAATTTCCCTATCTCAATTTGAGAGATTGAAAATTGAAGTATCAAATGTAATAGATAGAAACAGGGACAGCGTAATTGTATACATTTTTGAAAATCCAACTCAGTTTAAAAGGGAGTTTTTAACAAATACACTAGACCCAACTGATAATTTAATCTAGTATCTTCCCACTTACAATATTTAACTTCTTTGTTAATCGTTCATGCTCTTTAAGCTTTTTGGCAATAAGTTCTCCCATAGGTGTTTTTGTCTTTATACTCTCAATTTTCAAATTTTCCCATACATCCCTAGGAAGTGATACCGTGGTTCTCACATATTCTTTCCTTTTCCTTTTCTTTTTTCTCATTTATCCAACTATTATATAATATTGCCGTGTTATTGTAGCATTGTAGTGAGTTGAATTTCGGGCTTCTTAGCAATTGAATAGGGGAATAGCTCGCAGGAATGGGCATCAAAATGCTTCGATGCTTTGATGTTTTGATACCTTAATGCTTTTATAAGTTTTATCCTTGAATTTCAAGGCATCCGTAGAAATAAAGGTCCCCTTATTTTCGTAAATGGTTGTTTACCTCAAAATTTCGAAAATAAACTTCATTTTCTTAAAATCGGTATTGAAATAAATTATTGATTTTGCTATATTTTTTATTGCACACTGATGCAGGGTTCCTAATCTACCGTGTGGAGTGAGGGAGTTTAAAAAATATGTAAAAAGATAGGTGAAACAAAGGAGAAAAAAGAAGTCTGTGGTGAGGTAGCCCATAGGAGTATGAAAGCGTTTGGCGTTATATTATTCTTGCGGTTCGGCTTAAGCTTTTCTAAAGAGACAGGCTTCACTCAAGAGGACAGGGAAAGACTTATAAGACTTGAAACTACACTGAAAGTTTTTTCGGAACTCCGAGGAGATATGAATAAAAGATTTGAGCTTATTGATAAGCGTAAATAGATAAACGCTTTAAACAGTAAATAAGAGGTTTGAACAACTTACAAAGAGCCGGAAGCTATTCTCAAAAAATACGGGCTTTTGTAAAATTTCTTCCATGAATTTAGATTACGAACCGATTTACGATATTACCGCGGATGCGGGTATAAAGGTAAGGGCTAAGGATTTGAAAAGTTTATTCTGCACTTCAATTCTTGCAACTTTTAACGAGATTACCGATATAGATAAAGTTGAACCAAAAGAAGAGTATGAAGTTCAAGCACAAAACGAGCTTCCTTTCCTTCTTGCGGATATTATCAACGAAGCTCTTGTTCTCCACGAAAGTAAAAAGTTTGTGGCATCGAGGTGTGAAATTCTGGACTTTGGGGATAATTTTGTAAAGGTAAAATTAATAGGTGAACGCTTCGACTCCCAAAAACATCCTTCCAAGCTGGTTGTAAAGGCTGCAACTTATCACCGTCTTAAGATAGAAAAAGTGGGCGACCATTACGAAGCTGAGGTAATTTTTGATATATGAACTCAAAATACTTCGTCGCACTTACGGTAGGACTCAACCTTGTAGGGGGAATAATTGCGGGTGTATTGGTAGGTTTTGGCTTTGACTGGGCTATGGAAAATTGGTTCGGGATAAGAACAAAACCTTGGGGTCTTATGTTTTTCTTCTTAATAGGGATAATAGCCGGTTTTAAAAACGCCTACGTTGACCTAAAAAGAATAGAAAAAAATTTAAATCCTTCTGAAAAGGAAGGAAAGAAGAATTCCGAGTAGATTTTGGGACAAACTAAAGACTGCCGAAGGGATTGCGGAAATTTTTGAAAAAAACTTAACCGCTAAGACGGCCGAGAGTCCTGAGTTTTGCATCCCGACTTCTATAGAGAGAGTCTTAGCCTTTTTATGGTCCAAGCCTGCCATCAATCCAAAAAGATATCCGAGAATGAATCCCAAAATGTTGTGAAGTAAAACTACAGAAACAACTAAAAGGCTTATTTCCTTTAAAGCTTCCGAGTTGACGGCAAAAATCGTGGCTATTATAACCGAAATGGAAAAAACAGCAACCAAGGGAAGAAACCTTTCAACGTAGTAAACCCTATCTTTGAGAAATGTTCTTAAAACCATTCCTAAAGCGACTGGAAGAACTACAATCTTGAGAGTGGTTTCTACCATTGACATAAAAGGAACTTCAACGTATTTTTCGGCAAGTAGGTAAGTCCACAGGGGTGTAAAAAGTGGTGAAAGAAGTGTAGATGTTACGGTCATTGAGATAGAGTAAGAAAGGTCTCCCTTTGAAAGATAAGTAATCAGGTTCGAAGCAGTCCCACCCGGAGCTGAACCCACTAAAACAACTCCAACAAATAATTCAGGTGGAAGTTTAAAACCCATTGAGATTATATAGGCGGAAAGAGGCATTATTGTAAACTGAAGAAAAGCTCCGTAGAGAACTATAATAGGCCTTTTTACAATGCTCCGAAAATCTTCAAGGGTTAGCGTAATTCCCATAGAAAGCATTATTATTACTAAAAGCGGGATGATAAACTCTTTAAGCCCTTTGAATACTTCGGGAAAAAGGAGGCCTACGATAGAAAAGATAGATAGGATTAACAAGAATGTTAAATCCCTCATTACCCGAGAATAAGCCTGTATAGAAAAATAAGGGGAGGCATTATTATGCTTTGGAGAACACCGGTAAATAAAAGAACGGTAATTATCAGAAAACCGTATTGTTCAAACCTGTAAAACATTTCCCAGTATCTGTACGATAGAAAACTCATAAGAGCTTTACTGCCGTCGAGGGGTGGAATGGGAATAGAGTTAAATAGTCCGAGAACAAGGTTAATAAGAACTACTTTGGTACTGAAAATCATAAGAGGAATCATTAAAAATTTTCCTACTTCCGGAGGAACTAAAGGGAGAATTTCCCTTAAAAATCTGTTAAAAATACCGAAGGATATAGCAAGTATAAAATTGGCTACAACTCCTGCAATCGAAACCAAGAACATTCCCTTTCTTAAATCCCTGAAGTTAGCGGGATTTATCGGAACAGGTTTTGCCCATCCAAAGACTATAGGAGAACCTATCAGCATTAAAATTCCCGGCAATATAATAGTACCAAGTAAATCTATATGAGGTATGGGATTTATTGTAAGTCTTCCTGCCTCTTTGGGTGTGTAGTCTCCCATCTTATAAGCGACCCAACCGTGAGCGACTTCGTGCAATATTACCGCTATCATTAATGCAGGTATTGTAAGAATGATTTCTTCCGGACTTGCAAACATTGACTTTTAATTGTATAGCAATTGTAATCCTTATGCTATGTGCTAAATTCATATTCCCATGGGGAAAGAGGACAAAGAGCTTACTCCTATGCTTGCTCAGTATCACCACTTCAAAAACCAATATCCTGACTGCCTTTTACTTTTCAGGTTAGGAGATTTTTACGAGCTATTTTACGAAGACGCGGTAGTAGGTTCAAAGGAACTGGGATTAGTTCTTACTTCAAGACCTGCCGGAAAAGGAAGAGAGAGAATCCCGATGTGTGGAGTTCCCTATCATTCGGCCAACAACTATATAGCTAAATTGGTAAACAAAGGCTACAAAGTGGCAATATGTGAGCAAGTTGAAGACCCATCCAAAGCTAAAGGGATAGTAAAAAGAGAGGTCATCAGGGTTATTACTCCGGGAACATTTTTCGAGAGGGAAACAGGAGGATTGGCTTCCCTGTATAAAAAGGGAGGGTATTACTACATAGCTTACCTTAATTTATCAATCGGAGAGTTTATAGGTGCTAAGGTAAAAAAAGATGAACTTATAGACTTTCTTTCCAAGTTCAACATAAAGGAGTTAATCTTCAAAAAAGGAGAGATTTTACCTACCGAGCTTGAGAAAATACTGAAAGTCCATTTAACCGAGGTTGAAGATGATTTATTTGATGAAGGAAAGGAGGAAATTCTGAAGAATTTCGGAGTTATAAATATAAGGTCTTTCGGATTTGAAGAGGACACCTTTCTTTACCCTCTCGGAGCTGTTTACAGGTATGCAAAATTAACCCAAAAAAGTTTTACACCCCTTATTCAAAAACCTAAACCTTACAGAGACGAAGGGTACGTTAAACTCGATTTGAAAGCAGTCAGAGGCCTTGAACTTCTTGAAAGCATAGAAGGGAGAAGGGATTTATCCCTTTTCAGGGTTATAGACAGAACCCTCACGGGAATGGGAAAAAGAAGATTAAAGTTCAGACTACTTAATCCTCTAAGGAGTTTGGAAAAGATAAGGAAAATCCAAGAGGCTGTAGAAGAACTTATTGAAAATAGAGAGCTTCTTTCAGAAATCAGAAGATTCTTAGATGGCATTGCAGACTTAGAGAGACTGGTTTCCCGTATAAGTTCCAACATGGCAACTCCGAGGGAACTTATACACCTTAAAAATTCCCTAAGAAGATTGGAGGAGCTCAAAAACATTTTAAGTGAACTAAAATCTCCGTTATTTAAGGAAATAGAGGAGAGGTTGATAAATACACGGTTTGTTGCCGAAGAAATTGAGAAGACCTTGGTGGAAGACCCGCCCATCCATGTAAAGGAAGGAGGATTAATAAAAGAAGGAGTAAATCCTTATCTGGATGAACTCAGGTTTATAAAAGACAACGCCGAAAAACTCTTGAGGGAATACGAAAGGAAACTAAGGGAAGAGACGGGAATTCAGAGCTTGAAAATAGGCTACAACAAAGTGATGGGCTACTATATAGAGATAACGAAACCCAATCTAAAGTATGTTCCCTCTTATTTCAGAAGAAGGCAAACACTCTCAAACGCTGAGCGTTTTACCACGGATGAACTCCAAAAGTTAGAAGAAAAAATTCTTTCTGCACAAACGAGAATAAATGAACTGGAGTACGAACTCTACACTGAGCTCAGGGAAAAAGTGATTAAGCACCTTGAAAAAGTGGGAAATAACGCAGTCTTGGTCGGCGAACTCGATTTTATTCAATCCCTCGCTCAGATAGCCTTAGAAAAGGGCTGGGTAAAACCCGAAGTTCACGACAGGTATGAACTCATAATAAAGGAAGGAAGACATCCTTTGATAGAGGAATACGTGAAAAATTACGTACCCAACGACACCTACCTTACCGAAAGAGGTTTTGTTCACGTAATAACCGGACCCAATATGGCAGGAAAATCAAGCTACATTCGGCAAGTAGGAGTTTTAACACTGCTTTCCCATATAGGTAGCTTTATTCCCACCAAAAGCGCCAAGATACCTGTAGTAGACGCTATATTCACAAGAATAGGTTCGGGAGATATACTTGCTCTGGGAGTATCCACTTTCATGAACGAAATGTTAGAAGTGGCAAACATCCTAAATAACGCTACCGAAAAAAGCTTAATAATCCTTGATGAGGTAGGGAGAGGAACGTCAACCTATGACGGTATAGCAATAACAAAGGCTCTCGTGAAATACCTGAGTGAAAAATTAAAAGCAAAGACCTTGCTCGCCACCCACTTTTTGGAAATTACCAAGCTTGAAGAAAGAGTTAAAGGAGTAAAAAATTATCACATGGAAGTTGAAGAGACCGAGAATGGCATAAGGTTTCTTTACATTCTAAAGGAAGGAAAGGCAAAAGGTAGTTTTGGTATAGAGGTAGCAAGATTGGCAGGACTTCCCGAAGAGGTAATAGAGCAGGCAAAGAAAATTCTGAAAGACTTAGAAAGGGAAGAGAATAAAGAAGAAAAAAGACAAGAAGTTCTTCCCTTCCTCGAAGAAACCTTCAAGAAATCGGAAGAGGCAGAGAAACTTTCAATCTACGAGGAAATTTTTAGGGAAATAGAGGAAATAGATATAGGAAATACTACACCTATAAAAGCCTTACTTATATTGGCTCAGCTCAAGGAAAAGATAAAATCCCTTACGAGGAAATAAGTTTTCTACCGAAAACGAGATATGCGGTATGAGCTACCATTTGGTCTTCGGGTCTGAAGCGCTCCGCTACGGTTTTGTATTGCCTTTGCAAAATTTCAACGATTTCTACGTTCCCGAAAAATTTTTCTAAACTTTCGAGAAGCTTTATCACCTGATTTGCCGTAGGAAGTAGAAATCCAACTACTCCCCCTTCCTTTAAAGCCTTATGGACTTTTTCTAAGTGTGGATACGGTTCCCTTACATCTACAAAGGCTGCATCGAAAAAATTCTCCGGAACATTTGCTTTGGAAAAGTCAAGGTTGTGAAACTTTACATTACCCTTTAGTCCAAATTTTTTGAAATTTTTCTGAGCGGTTTTAAAAAACTCCTGTACCGCTTCGTAAGTCCAAATTTCTCCCGCTAAATTTGCAAGAACTGCACAAAGGGCTCCACTTCCCGTTCCAAACTCTAAAACCTTTTTTTCCTTATTCAGGTCCAGTTTGAAAGCTATGTAAAAGGCATCCTTAGGGTATATTATCTGGGTTTTTCTTTCAAATCCCAAAAGGATAATATCCTCTAAAGTGGGTCTGTATATCTCGAAGTTGCCTATCTTTATACCTTCCGGTTTATCTATTACCTCGTCGAATTTAAGAACTTGTTTTTTTATGTTCAAACTGTATTTAGGCAAAAGTTTCCTTAAGAACTTCTTCTCTCCGTATCGTATAAGGATGTACTCTCCCTCTTTAAAACAGTTCATCGGAGAATATCTTTTCGGGAATTTCCACCTTTATTATTCCCTTTTCTTTACCAAGCCTGAGCAGTAATCTTACAGCTTCCCTTCCATCTTCGCCGTAATCAATCGTTCTTTCATTTACATACATGCTTACAAACTTTTTCGTTCTCTGAGTATCCTCTTTTAAATCCCTTGCATAATTTATAGCGTACTCAAGAGCCTTTTGATTTTCCTTAAGAGCGTATTCAACGCTTTCCCTCATAAGTTTTTCTATCTTTTTTATAACCTCTTTTCCTAAATCTTTCCTCACAACGTTGCAACCCAAAGGAAGAGGTAATCCGTATTTTTCCTTCCACCATTCTCCCAAGTCAACTATTTTTTCGAGTCCGTAGTCCTTATAGGAGAGTTGACCTTCATGAATAACAAGACCTGCATCTACTTTACCCTCTACCACCGCATTTATGATTTCATCAAAAGGAATTACTATATGTTCAAAGTTCGGTTCGTAGAGTTTAAGGGTCAAAAATGCCGTGGTAAGCTCTCCCGGAACCGCTATTCTTTTACCCCTCAGGTTATCAATTTCCTCTTTAGCTACCACTATGGGACCGTAGCCTTCTCCAACGCTCCCGCCGCTCGGAAGCACTGCGTACTTATCCGATACGTAAGGATAAGCGTGGAAAGAAATTGCAGAAACTTCGTAAGTACCCTTAAGGGCTTCCTTGTTTAAGGTTTCGATATCGGCAAGGATGTGCTCTACCTCTAACCCTTCCGTATCAATTAGCCCTTTTACCAAGGGATAGAACATAAAGGCATCATCTGAATCGGGACTGTGAGCAATTCTGATTTTCATAAGGAACTATTGTAGCAACATATAAAGGATTATAGAAGTAAGCACACCGGCTACTACATCATCAGCCATTACTCCCAGTCCACCCGGGAAGTTCTCAAATAGATTTACGGGAAAGGGTTTAAATATATCAATTATCCTGAATATAACAAATCCTAAGATTAACGCCTTTAGGCTGGGTTCCACAAGCAAAAAAGCCAACATGTACCCGACAATTTCATCTATTACAACCTCTTCCGGGTCTTCATCTTTGAGAAGTCTTACCATATGCTCCGAGGCAAGCCATCCCGTGAAAAATAGCAGTGCCGTTCCCCAAAGATAAAGATTGGTATCTATGTAGAGCAAGAGTACTATAGGTATCCCTAAAAGAGTTCCCAGTGTTCCGGGAGCAAAGGGAAGCTTCCCTATAAGCAGTCCGGTAGCTATAAACTCCAAAAGAAACGACATCGTAAGGTAATATACCATAGAAGAAAAATGTTAAAGGGATATATATTCTATCGGTTTGTAAGGACTACCTTTATGGCTTCTTTTCTCCTATCCCTTATTCTCTTTACACTCCAATTTACAAGATTGGGAACTATTCTATTGGGACTCCCTCCGGAAGACCTATTGGGTTTCCTCTTGGTTTGGTCTGTTTTCTACACATACTTCTTTCTTCCGGATGGAATAATTCTCGCTACTGCCTTTCTTATAAATTCCTTTAAAGAAAGAAAACTTATCCACGTATTTTACTCCTTCAGGATTTCTGAAAGGAAGCTTCTTTATTTTTTCTTCATACCCTTTTTATCCGTTTATCTTTTGCTAGTAGGATTTTCTCAAACACTACTTGAGGAAAAAGTAGCTTTTGTCAGGAAAAATTTAGTGTATAAGTTTCAAGAGAATTTTTTCAAAGAAATACCAACTAAAACTTTTATTAATTTTGGTGGGGTAGTCATACACGCGGAGGAAAGAACCGGAAATAAACTTAGAAATATCTTTTTTAAATTCGGAGAAATAACTATTCTTGCGAAAACCTTAGAGTACAGAGGTAACGGACTTTTTGAGTTTTCCAAGGGAACGGTTATTACGGAAGAGGAGAAAATTTTTGTTATTCGATTTGAAAAATATCTATTGAATATAAGACAGTTTGAGAAAAAGGAATTAAGGGAAAGAAGATTAAGGGAAAGTAAGTTTATAAACATTGCAAATGCACTTATAACTCCTTTCCTTTTCTTAGGAGTTTTTTATACATGTTTAAGGAAATGTAATAGAATTACCCATTCTTACGCACTTGTTTCAGCTTTTATACTCTTTCATCAAATCATAATTTTTATAATGAAAATTCTACTTTAGAAGGACCTTAAGTCCGTCCGCAATGAATTGAACGGATATTGCAAGTAATAGTATTCCCGAAATTCTGGTGATAAGATTTATACCTGCTTTACCTAAGAATGTGTATAGAAAAGAACTGGATGAGTAAACTATAAAAGCCACAAGACAAGAAAGAAATATAGCCAGAAGAACTGAAATTAAACCTAAAGGTTCCTTTATATATCCTCTGAGTACTAAAACTGTTGTAATAGCGCCGGGACCTGCAAGAAGTGGCATAGCGAGAGGAATAAGGGCTATATTGTCTCTTTGCAATGCAGCCTC
This sequence comes from Aquifex aeolicus, assembly GCA_015662815.1. GTDB lineage: Bacteria > Aquificota > Aquificia > Aquificales > Aquificaceae > Aquifex > Aquifex aeolicus_A. The sequence continues at coordinate 10,129 of DQTK01000112.1, forward strand.
TATCTCGTGGCTTTTCCCTTTCTCCTTTGAGATTTCGCCTTGGACAAGATGGATTGCAAGAAAAAAGATAAGAATTCCACCACCTACTTTAAAAGCTGGGAGGGTAATTCCCATAAATCTAAAGAGTAAATCTCCGCTCATTAGGAAAAATACAAGAATGAAAAAAGCATAAAGGCATGCTTTAAAAGCTATACGCCTTATTTCCTCCTTAGAGTAGTCCGAAGTAAGGGACATAACTATCGGAACGCTTGAGAAAGGATTCATAATTGCAAGAAGAGACAAAAAAGACTTTAAGAATGTCGCCAATAAAATATTTACTTCCATCCCTTCAGTAATAATTATCATAGACATTATGTCCTTCATATACAGGAGGAGAGTACAATTTTACGAAACTGATGCTCAAGGAGTAGTTCATCA
>DQTK01000150.1 GCA_015662815.1 Aquifex aeolicus
AGAAAAAATTAGAGGGAGAAAACAACAACTACTCCACGCTTACCTTTCTTTGAGCTTTTAGGTCTTTTAAGAGTTGGTAATCTTTCTTTATATCTCTTCCTGCTCGGGTTAGATATCCACCTACCATAAGAGCGTTTGTCATTAGCGTTGCCATACCGTGAAAGTCTCTTAAGTTTTGTTCTCTTCCTCCGCAAAGTCTCAGTTCAGCCTTAGGATTTGTAAATCGAAACATAGCTATTATCTTTAGAGCCTCCATAACTTCCACACCCGGAGCATTTTCCATAGGTGTTCCTTCAATGGGTATTAGGAAATTCAAAGGAATAGAATCTACTTCAAGTTCTCTATAGGTCAAAGCTATATCTACTCTGTCTTCATTACTTTCTCCCATACCGAATATTCCACCGCTACATGTAGAAAGACCTACATTCTTAATCCTTTTAATAGTTTCATATCTATCTTCCCAAGTATGAGTGGTGACTATATTTTTGAAGAAATTTCTGGACGTTTCTAGATTGTGATTAATTCTTTTCACACCTGCTTCCTTTAGTTTTCTCAGACTCACTTCATCTAAGGTGCCTGCGGAAACACAAACATTTATCGGTAGTCCTTCTCTTTTAATCTCCTTTACCGCCTCAGTTATACGTTCTACCTCTTCAGGAGTAGCTTTCTTTCCGCTCAGAACTATACAGTATCGGTTAGCTCCGAATTCAACACCTCTTATGGCACCTTCAACCATTTCATCTACCGGGACTAGGTTATAGACATTTATGGGCGTTTTGTAGAATTTGGATTGGGCACAGAATTTACAATCTTCTGAGCAGGCTCCACTTTTTGCATTTATTATTGAGCAGAATTCTACTTCATTTTCAGGGAAATAGTGTTTTTTAACCTTCTGAGCTAAGTGAACGAGAAAAGGAATATATAAGTCATCAACTTGGAAAATGTAAAGTGCTTCCTCCTTTGAAAGTGGAATGTAATTTATAGCTTTCTCATAAAGTTCATAAAGTTTCTTCTCCACAGCGTCCATGATAACCTCCTTGAATAAGGTTTTAGTATTTTACTCCAGCTTTAAATCTAATTCGTTGTAGACTTTCTACACGTTTCTGTTATGAAAAACCTCATACATCTTAACCTTTTCGTACGGATTTCCTTCGAAAAAATCTTTTATTTCATCTATGAAATACCCTTCATCTTTTAACCTTTTTACCGTTTCCCTTACAAACTTTATATAGGAGTAAGTCCAATCTATAGCCGGTTTGTCTATGGGATAGTTATGCCCTCCTAAAATGGTTATAGCGTCAAAGTTCTTCAATTCTTTCAGGGTTTTGAGCCATCCCTTAGAACTGGCATTCCTATCTCCCATAAAAGGAATCCTTTCCTTATAAACCAGGTCCCCTATAAATAAAATCTTTTTGTTTTTCCAGTAAATCACCAAATCGGTATTTGTATGTGCTGGTGGAATAGCGTAAATTTCAAATACGTCTTTGCCCACTTTTAGAGTTTTCTTACTATTTACCGTAATATCCGGTTCAACCAATATCACACCTCCAGTATTCCTTTAAAAATCTTTTTTTGTTCGTAGACTTTTTTTCAGGTTTTCATGACCTATTATCTTAGCTTTGATATCTTTAAAGGTTTTTACTCCATACCAGTGGTCGAGATGATAGTGAGTAATTATTGCGTAAAGAATAGGTTTATCGGCTATTTTTTTTCAGTTCCGTTAAGAATTTTTTAGAGAGCTCAGGTGTTGTTAATGTATCTATCACTATCCATCCCTTATCTGTTAAAATCCCGAATGCATTGGAGATAAAACCTTTATTTTGGGGTGATGGAAGTCCATCATTTCCCCTTACCATATAAAGGTTTTTGTCTACTTTTATCAATTCCATTGAAAAAGAGAAAGATAGCACTAAAGAAATAAGAACAAAAAGTTTTACAGGAAACATCATTACTTTTCCCTCCAATAGAAATTAAAGGTGGATGTTCTATTAAAATTTCTGATTTAATTCATATTCTCAGGATTCTCGTATTGTAAAGAAATTCTAAAAATACCTTTGCATAATAAACGTTTGAGATGAAACTTGCTATAGTTCCAAGAGCTAAAGTAGTGGCAAAACCTTTTACGGGACCACTACCGAATTGGAACAGTATAACTGAGGCTACAAGCAGTGTGATGTGAGTATCCCAAACTGCACTAAGGCTTCTCTTAAATCCCAAGTCTATAGCTTTGGAAAGGGTATTCCCCAGTCTCAGTTCTTCTTTTACCCTTTCGAAGATTAAAACGTTTGAGTCCACCGCTATTCCCATATTCAGGATAATTCCGGCTATACCGGGAAGTGTAAGGGTAGCACCCAAAATTCCCATACTCGCCAGAAGGAAAAGAACATTTAAAAGTATTGATATATTTGCGGTAATTCCAGCGGTTTTATAACGGGCTACTAAAACTACGGCAAGAAGGATTATAGCAATTATTCCTGCTTTTATCCCCTGTTGAATGGCATCTCTTCCTAAAGAAGGTCCCACAACTTTTTCTTGGAGAAACTTAAGAGGAGCCGGAAGACTTCCTGTTCTAAGAACAAGGGCTAAATCCCTTGCTTCTTGAGCTGTAAAGTTTCCCGTAATCTGCCCCCTATCGGAGATTTTACTCCTTATTACCGGAGCGGAAACCACTTTATTGTCCAGGACTATTGCAAGTCTATTTCCTACATTTTCTTCTGTAAATTTTCCGAATTTTTCCGCAGCTTCACTTTTGAGTTCAAAATTAACAGCAGGTTGTCCGAATTCGTCCACACCTACGTAGGCTGTCTTTAAATCTTTGCCCGTGATGACAGGTACCTTGTCAAGTAAAAACCACTCCCTACCATCTCTGGAAGGAAGTATTTCGGTATTTTTTGTAAGCTTTTCTTCAAGTTCTTCCTTCTTTAAAGAACTATCGACGACAAGTTTCAGTTCAAGAGAAGCTGTACTACCTATTATTTTTTTAGCTCTCTCTATATCCAGAAAGCCGGGCAATTCAACTATAATTCTTTCTTTACCCGCCCTGCTCACTATCGGTTGTGTTACTCCGAGTTTATCAATACGATTTCTAATAATCTCTATACTTTGTCTAACTATATCGTCTTTCAAGAGCTCAATGTATTTCTGAGTATATTGAATTATAAGCTTTCCCTTTTCTTCTTGAAACACTATATTGGGATTTAGTTCCTGAATTTTTTTCTTTATCCTTTCAAGTTCTGTTTCATCTACATATTCAACAATAACTTTTTGTGTCCCAGCGTAGATATCGAGTATTTGAAACCCCTCTTTGGAAAGGATTTCATGAACTCTGCGGGATAAACTCTCGTATTCTCTTTTTATAGCTACACTAAATTCCGGCTGAAGGACAAACTCTATTCCGCCTTTTAGGTCTAATCCTAAGTTTACAGGGTGTTTAAATACTGCATAGATGGACAGCAGAAAAAGTATTATTAACCCGGATAAATGAAGCCATAGGTTTTTTTTCATATAAAAAATCTTAAAAGATTCAGAAGGGGAAAGAAAAGGGAATTAATGAGCGTATCTGAAGGAACTGGGGTTTAATATGTCCGGATAGTGGGTTTCCATTTCGTAATCAAACATCTGCTTTCTTATTCTCTTTAGGTCATTCTTATTAGGTCTAAATGGATAGCTTTTTATGTCTGTGACTGAACAATCTCCGAAGGGTCTATTACACGCTACTTCAGTAGTTTTTCCTCTGCATCCTGCGGTCATAAACGGTCTTCCACTCCAAAAGATTTCTTCAAATACTTCTTTAGAAACCCCCCAGTCTATGATTTGTCCCTTTTCGTTGAATTTCATATCTTCGTATCTTGCAAGACCGTTATCAATTAAGTATCTTGCCATTTGAACTCTTCTATACTGGGATGCCGGGCAGGGTTTCTCCTTTTCCATTAATGAACCTTCTTCAGGCCAGAATGAGAATAAATGTGTTCTTCCACCCAAATCTCTTACCTTTTGAATAGTCCTCACTATTTCTTCTTCCGTTTCTCCTAGTCCCACTATAAGGTGGCATCCTACATAGCCATCATCCATTATATCCGCACACCACTCGAGAACCTTCCAGTAGGTCTCCCATCTATGGGGGCTGTTCATGGGTCTGCCTCTCAACTTCTCGAAGAGTTCAGGCGTTGCAGCGTCAAGGGCTACGGTAAGAGTATCAGCACCTAATTTTTTGTACTCTTCGAGGTCTTCATAGGTATGTCCTGTAGCATTGAGTAGAATAGATATAAAAAGCTTGTCTCCCAGTTCCCTATGAACCTTTTCAAGGATGTATTTAGTGTCCCTTATAGACCTGGGATGGGTAATCTGGGAAATACATAATCTCTCTGCATGTCCTACTTTTTTTGTTCTCTCAATTATATCGTCAAGTTTTACCGTAGGCCATTCAACTCTTATAAAGTTCTTTTTAGAATACTCAATCTCACGGGCTTTTTGGAGTCCGCAGTAAGCACAGGTTGCATGACATCCAGAGGGGTAAGTCAGAAGTGTATTTATACAGCTGAGCTTTGTATCCCTGTAAAACTCTCCCGGTATTAGACCAAGAGTCATAGCGGCAGCCCAACTGATTTGCATGTATTCCGGACTTTCTTTTTGCTCGGTAAGTTTTTCAAGAATTAATTTGTTCATACCATCCCTCCTTTAACATCTAAGGGCTTTATTATTACATTCTAAAACCCTTATTTCCCTTTAAAAATAAGCGCTATTTATAAGAAAAGAAGAAAGGATTATAAGAACGGGTTTATACTTTTTTTAAATGAGGATAATACTTATCCTGTTTATCTTAGCCTTTGAAGTTTTTGCAAAGGAAGGAGTCAGGGTAATAGCTTCATGCAACGGTGCATTTTTCGGAGTTTTGAGTTATGATGGAGCCCTTTATGCGGTAAGTGGTAAAAAAGGAATTACAAAGGAAACACCACCCGGTGTGCTTTCGATTGAAGACCAGAATACATTACATTTTGTTGTGTGTAGAAGCGGAGCAGATTTTGAGGGATGCCTAAGTGAAGTTTTTGCAGAAGGATATATTATAAAAAAGTAAACTAAATTTTGCCGGTCTCTCCTCCCCTGAGGGTGCGAAGTTTTTTCAGGGCAGGTTCTCTGTTCGTTTCCCCACAAAAATTATAATACCGGGAGCTCTGCTTCTGAGTCTATGAGGAGTTTGAGAACTTTTCTAACTTTTTCTTTTATTTCCTCGGTGGATTCTCCTA
>DQTK01000151.1 GCA_015662815.1 Aquifex aeolicus
AGCTCCGAATTCTACCTCACAACCACAGAACATTTTAGTTTTTGTGTCCATCTGGACGTGTATTTCTAAACCTATTACAGCTTCGTACTTTTTAGTCATACCATTTTATTTTAAACTTCTATTAATAAATACAGAGGGAGTTTATTTAGAAGCTAAAGGAAGTATTTACCGTAGGTAGCATTTCAGATTATTTTTCATGGCAAATCTGAGTTTTTCTTCAGCCATTATCAAAATCGGCATGAGCCTTTTCTCCAGTTCGAGTAAGATTTCCTCGTTCGGATTTTCTTCCATCAGTTCCATAGATATCAAATTAAACAAAGCCTCTGCCTTTCCGTAATCTTCGGGAGAACAGTATTTAGCGTTATTTCTCCTTAAAAACTCTATTCTCTTTTGGAGGGAAAAATAATCGACCAGTTCCAAGAATTCCTCTTTTTCGTACCTCTCTTCGTAAAAACATTCGTCTATTATTCCGTCACAGTATTCCTGGAAAAATAGTCTGGGTTCGAAGATGATAAGTTCTGTGATAGGTTCCCTGTTTGTATACGCACCCCTTACCGCTTTTAAAGTTGTTCTTTCCATAAAATTAAATGCTCTTTTTACACCTTCTTTAACACCGAAATATGCGTATACCTTAACACCCTCATAATACCCCAGGGCTTTACCGTAAAGGTATGGAGTTGATTCTTTTGTATTTGCATTATTGAGTTCTTTAAAAAATTTTTCCGCTTCCAGTAAATACTGGCTAATAGATGTAGCAAAAGTAAGGGTTATTAAAAATAGGAAAATAACTTTCTTCATTTTTTATTCCCCTAAAATTTAGTCTATCACAATAGTATCTATACACTTAAGGTATAGACTTTCGGGAAAAGTAGGAAGATAAGGATGGTCTATAGGTTGAAGATTTATTTCTTTCACGAGAACTCTACGCGATGCATCCGTCGAAGCAAGCCTAATCTGTTTAATCATTTCGCTAAAGCTTATTTGATACGTGCAAGAACAAATAAAAAGCCTTCCTTTTTTCCTGAGTTTTTGGAAAGAGTAGTAAGCCAATTTCCATATGGCCCAGAGTATACTTTCTTTTTCTTTTTTAGTTTTCGCTATTGCGGGAGGGTCTGCTATTATTAAGTCGTATTTTTCGTCCGTCTCCTTAATGAAATCAAAAGCATTATAATTTATAAACTCTACTTCTACTCCGTTTAACTTAGCGTTTTCCTTTGCAATTTCCAAAGCTGCTCCGTTTATATCTACTCCTAAAACGCTAGCTCCTTTTTTAGCACAGTAAATGGAAAAGCTACCTGTATAGCAAAACAGGTCTAAAACTCTCTGTTTTCCTTTCACAGTGCTATAGATGTATGCCCTATTATCCCTTTGGTCTAAGTAAAAACCTGTTTTCAACCCATTTTCAACATCCACGAGGAACTTAAAATCCCTTTCTCTTATAAGAACAGGAGAAAAAAGTTTTCCGTAGAGGATACCTTTACATTCTTTGAGTCCCTCGTCTCTTCTTCCTTTAAAATCGCTTCTTTCATAGATAAACTTCGGTTGAAAAAGTTCAACCAGTACTTCAACAATTGCAGACTTCAACTCTTCCATGGGATAGCTTCTTACTTGAAGAACCAAGGAATCATCGTATTTATCGAGTATTATCCCGCTTAGCATATCACTTTCGGAAAAAACCACCCTGAAAGCATCAGCATCTATCCCATCCCGTAAACTGATAGCTTCTTGAAATCTTTTTTTAAAGAATTCCTTATCTATTTGCTCCTCTTCATAGGAAAGGACTCTAAAAGCTATACGGGATTGGGGCGAATACGTTCCTAAAGCTAAGAAGTTTCCTGCGTAGTCGTATAATTTTGCTATAATTCCCTGACCTTCAATTCTTTTTATCTCATCTCTGAAGACCCATGGATAAAAGTGTTTTATTTTCTTTTCTTTTCCTTTTTTTAAAAAGATTTTCATGAAAATAGGTATCTCCTTAAAAGTTCTTTAGCTCCCTTCTGACGAAATTTGCAATAGGTTCCCATGGTAGTTTTTACACTGGAGTGTCCCGCAAATTCTTTAACAACCTCTATCGGAAATCCAGAATTTATAAGGTTTGTAATATAGGTATGTCTGAAACTATGAATACTGAAGTTTATATTGAGTCGTTTGGATAATCTATCGGTGTATACCTGCAGAACACCTCTTTTTACTCTAAAGTTCTCCTCAAAGTTCTCGATCCACCTAATGATTTTTTTCGTGATTCTCAAAGTTTCTTCTTTGTCCGGAGATAGGATTGGAACAAGTCTACCCTTATTCCTTTTTGTCATCTCAGGTGTAAGGAATATCCATAAAATTCCACTTTTATCCAGATAAAAGTTTTCTCTATTTAGTTTTTCGAATTCTCCCAATCTTATACCGCTGTATAGAAAAAGTGAATAGATCTTCTCGTACTTTTTCCCCTTAACCTTTTGAAAAATGACATCTATTTCTTCCTTTGTAAGAGCCCTCGGGTACCTCAGCGGCTTTTTAGCATTTAACTCTTCCCTTGCTTCTTCAATAGCAGATTCTAAACTTTCATAAAGGCTTTTATTCAAATATTCTCTCCTGAGCAGGAATTTTAGAAAATACCTCAGAGCTGAAAGGGTGGTAAGTAAGGAATTTGGGTTTAAATCACTCTCATTTATATACCTGTAAACCAAAGACGGTTTTATATTTTCTACTATCCCGTTTTCGTCTATGTTGTGAAATTCAAAAAATTCTTTTACAAGCATAAGGTAGGTTTCCTTTGTCCTTTTACTTTTTGTTTTGGCAAGGTGTTCCTCCCATGCCCTTATTAATCCCATTAAGCAATATTTTATATCCCCGTTAATTTCAGGGATAATATTTCCCTATGGAATTTGTCCAAGAAGGAAAGGCGAAAATACTGGTTCCCGAGGTACCTAAAACTGTAAGTTCTGATATGCCCGTATTCTATAATCCGAAAATGAGAGTAAACAGAGATTTAGCCGTTCTCGGACTGGAGTATCTTTGTAAAAAACTGGAAAGACCCCTGAGGATTGCAGACCCACTGTCAGCCAGCGGTATAAGGGCTATAAGATTCTTATTGGAAACTTCCTGTGTTGAAAAAGTCTTTGCAAATGATATAAGTTCCAAAGCGGTGCAGTTAATGGAAGAAAATTTCAGGTTAAATGATATTCCGAAAGAAAGATACGAAATCCACAGAATGGAAGCAAACTTTTTCCTTAGAAAAGAGTGGGGATTTGGCTTTGATTACGTTGACCTTGATCCCTTTGGCACTCCCGTTCCCTTTATTGAAAGTGTAGCCCTCTCTATGAAACGTGGGGGAATTTTGAGTCTTACGGCAACTGATACAGCACCCTTATCGGGCACGTACCCCAAAACCTGTATACGTAGGTATATGGCAAGGCCTATCAGAAATGAATTTAAACATGAAGTAGGTATAAGAATCCTTATAAAGAAGGTAATAGAACTCGCTGCCCAGTACGATATAGCTATGATACCCATCTTTGCCTATTCGCACCTTCACTACTTTAAACTTTTCTTCGTAAAAGAAAGAGGAGTTGAAAGGGTAGATAAGTTAATAGAACAATTCGGGTATATTCAGTACTGTTTTAATTGCATGAATAGGGAAACGGTAAAGGATTTATACCAGCTTAGGGAAAAATGTCCCTATTGCGGTTCCAAATACCACATAGGTGGTCCTCTGTGGATAGGAAAACTGTGGGATGAAGAATTTACAAATTTTCTATACGAAGAAGCATTGAAGAGAGAAGAAATATATAAAGAAACCAAAAGGATTCTTAAGCTCATAAAGGAGGAATCCCGGTTGCAAACCCTAGGTTTTTACGTTCTTTCAAAGCTTGCGGAAAAGGTAAAACTACCAACACAACCACCTATAAGAATAGCCGTAAAATTCTTCAATGGAACCAGAACCCATTTTGTCGGAGACGGCTTCAGAACAAATCTTTCTTTTGAGGAAGTAATGAATAAAATGGAAGAATTAAGAGTAAAACAAATAGGATTTCTTAAAAGAAAACAAGAAAATAAAACTGAAGATTTATAGTTATTACACCTGAAGGGAACATATAAACTCACCTCCTTTTTACATCTTCTCTCTTCATAGAGCTTTTATTGTTGCGTTTCTGTCTTTTAAAACTACACTCCCATACCTTTTGGTTTTTAATGCTTAATATAATTATTGAGAAATTCAGGTTTTATAAAAGAAACTTACAACAAATCGTAGAAATTTCTTATAAATTTTAACTGGGCTTTTTCCAGAGACTTGAGCTTCATATAATCCGAATTAGGAAGTTTTTCAGGAACATACTCCTTTTCATCGCAGTATCTTTTGTAGAAAAATCCATTGTAAGTTCTGGCGAAAATAACTTCCTCCGTTTTTGTAATAATTACGTTAAAGAGAATATTACTGTTAGCACTTCTTTCGATACAGAAATATGTCAAACCTATATCCTCCTCTTTTGTTTTATACTTTTTCTCCGTGTAGGAAATATCCTTTACTTCCATTGTAACTACTAAGTCAGAATCTTTGTTTTCTTTGGCTATTTCTACCGGGTCATAGTAATTTTCAACGTTCTTATCTTTCAAAATGAGTTTAACTTCTTTTTTGAAAAGTGTTAGTTTTGCTTTTACATCGATAGGTGGGTTCCTCAATTTATCTTCAAAAATTTCCAAGGAAACTCTTTGGAGAGATGTATCAAATTTATTATTTTTTATGAGTATAACTTTTACTGTAAACTCTCTTCTATCTTTACCTAAGATATCGCTCACAGTAGGTTTCTGAGAACACGCAGTCAGAAAAATTATGAAAAATGTCAAAATTTTGAGTAGCATATCCATTATTTTACTATTCGGAAATATAATTTAACTTGATGGGAGAAATATTTGTTGTGGGGGTAAACTTCAAGGTTGCCCCCGTTGAAGTTAGAGAGAAACTTGTTTGTTCTAAAGAAGAAATAGCAACTATTCTACCTATTCTTAAGAGAGAAACTCCTGTTGAGGAAGTCATATTACTTTCAACATGTAACAGGGTAGAAGTTTATACTTACAACTTTATAGATAATTCAGAATCACTTATATATAAACTTCTAACTTTAAAAAACTTGAATCCTGATATAAAAAAGTATTTCTTCAAAAAGAAGGGTGAAGAAGCGATTTTTCATATATTCAAAGTTTCTTCTAGTTTAGACTCCATGGTTATCGGGGAACCTCAGATAGTAGCTCAATTTAAAGAGGCTTATCGAATAGCTAAAGAAGTTGACACTGTAGGGAAAATTTTAAACAGGGTATACGAAAAAGCTCTTAGAGCTTCCAAAAGGGTAAGGACAGAAACGGGAATAAGTAAAAGTGCAGTATCGGTAAGTTACGCTGCCGTAGAACTGGCAAAGAAAATTTTTGGAGACCTTAAAAATGCAAGGGTTTTGCTAATCGGTGCAGGAGAAATGGGGGAACTAGCAGCCAACTACTTGAAACGTTTTGGAGCTGAGCTTCATATAACAAATAGAACGTATGAAAAAGCCTTAAAACTGGCACGTGAGTTGGGTGGAAATGCCCTTAGGTTTGAAAATCTAAAGGAATATCTTCCTTTGATGGATATAGTTATAATTTCAAC
>DQTK01000078.1 GCA_015662815.1 Aquifex aeolicus
CCATCCGAAAATTAGGGAAGGGAAAAAGGTAAGAAAAGAGTTCATGTTAAACCAATAAATTATATGTCCCAAGGAGAACATGAAAGCAACCACCAAATTTGAGAACCTTTGCATTAAAAAGCCCCTAAAGAATATTTCTTCTGCAAATGCTGTACCAAGCTGATTTAGTATAAAAGCATAACACTTAGCTGTAAATAGGTATGGCAACGCTAAAGGTAGGAAAAAAAAGCCGTAAATAAACCCTTTTCGATAATTTTTAAATCCTAACTCTTTATCTTTTTTGAATAAAAGAGGACTCAGTAAAATTAATTGGGGTATTATCCCTACATTGTAAAATTTTGAAAGGTATAAGGAAATTAAAAAAAATATGTAAAAGACTATATAGATCATAGGATTTTTCTGAGTATATCTATAGCCATATCCACATGTTTTTTTTCAACGATAAGCGGTGGAAGAAATCTCAAAACTTTGCCCGCTGTACAGTTAATTACCAAGCCATTTTCCACCGCCTTTAGAACGATTTCTTTACACTCGGTATCCGTTTCCAGTCCCAGCATTAAACCTTTACCTTTTACCTTACCTTTATTCAGAGAAATTAACTTTTCTTTGAAGTATCTTCCTACTTCCTTTACATGGGGTAGTATATTTCTTACTTCATCAACTACAACACTTGCTACCGAACAGGCTAACGGGTTTCCCCCGAACGTTGACCCGTGAGAACCGGGAGAAAAACTTTCCGCAACCTCATCTACCGCAAGCACTGCACCTATAGGAGCTCCTCCTCCCAGTCCTTTAGCAAGTGTTATTATGTGAGGTGTAAGGTTGAAATGCTGATATGCGAAAAATTTGCCCGTCCTTCCTATACCTGTTTGAACTTCGTCGATTATAAGAAGTATGTTTTTATCTTCTACTAAATTTTGGAGTTCTTCAAGAAACCTCTTTGACGCTTCGTTTACCCCTCCTTCTCCTTGAATTACTTCGATAATAATACCCGCTGTTTCATCGTCAATAAGTTTATAAACACTATCTATATCGTTAAGTTTTGCATAGGAAAATCCGGGAACCATAGGTTCAAAACCCGTATGAAGGTTAGGTTGCCCGGTAGCGGAGAGACTTCCGTAAGTTCTACCGTGAAAGGATTTCTCAAAGGATACAAATCTCCACTTATTTTTTCCTTTATCCTTCCAGTACTTCCTTGCAAGTTTTAACGCCGCTTCCACACTTTCAGTCCCACTATTACAGAAAAAAACTTTAGCTGAAGCGTGAAACTCCTTTACGAGCTTTTCAGCGAGTTCTTCCTGCCAAGGATTTTCAAAAAGATTCGAAACGTGAATTAGTTTCTCCGATTGACTTTTGATAACCTCTATTAATCTCGGGTGAGAATGTCCAAGGGAATTTACACCTATCCCTGAGATAAAGTCTAAATACTCTATTCCCTTTTCATCGTATAAAAATACACCTTTTCCCCTAATAAATTTTACAGGTATTCTTGTGTAATTATTCATCAGGTAACTCATGGCCTTCCCATACTGTAGTATTCAAATCCTAAAGCTCTAACTTTATCAGGATTATAGATATTTCTTCCATCTATTATTATAGGAAGTTTCATTAAATTCTTTACCTTCTCAAGATTTGCCTTTTTGAACTCTTCCCACTCTGTAAGTATAAGTAGAGCATCCGCTCCTTTTATAGCTTTATACTTGTCGTTGAAGTACATTAAATCTCTCCCTTCTGTGAAAATTCTTTTGAAATTTTCGGTAGCCTTAGGGTCGTAAGCTCTTATATTTGCACCTTCTTTCAACAACTTTTCAACTATTTTTAGTGAAGGAGCTTCTCTTATGTCATCCGTATTGGGTTTGAATGACAACCCCCATATGGCTATTGTTTTTCCTTTTATTATCCATAAAACCTCTTTTAATTTGTCAACGAATTTACTTATCCTGCTTTCGTTTACGCTATGTGCTCCCCTCAGAATTGTAGAATCAACTCCGTACTCCTCACATATTTTTATGAAAGCTTTTGTATCTTTAGGAAGACAACTTCCTCCCCATCCGAGACCTGCTCTCAAAAAATCTTTTCCTATTCTCTTATCATAACCTATTCCTGTGGCAACTTCTTCTACATTGGCTCCGACTTTTTCACACAAGTCTGCAATCATATTTATGAAAGAAATCTTTACAGCCAGAAATGTGTTCGAAGCGTACTTTATTATCTCAGCGGTCGCCGGAGAGGTAATTAAAATGGGATATCCCTTATCGGTAATAGGTTTATAAATTTCCACAAGGATTTCCTTAGCTTTTTCCGAATCTACCCCGATTACTATTCTATCTGGTTCAAGGAAGTCTTTTACCGCATGGCCTTCCCTCAAAAATTCGGGATTTGATGCTACGTCGAAGCCAATATTTTTATCCTTCAGATAAAGTTTTATTGTTCTTTTAACCCTTTTTTGAGTACCCACAGGTACTGTGGATTTATTTACGAGGAGTTTGTAATCCTGCATATACTCTGCCGTGAGTCTGGCAACTTCCTCAACTTGGGATAGGTCAGCAGAACCATCAGGGTTAGAAGGAGTACCTACGCATATAAATATTACTTCAGAAAACTCGATACCTCTTTTTATATCCGTTGTAAAATCAAGCTTTCCTTCCCTTAATCCTTCTTTCAACAACTCTTCCAGTCCCGGTTCATAGATAGTGCTTTCTCCTTTCCTGAGCAGTTCTACCTTTTCCGGAATCTTTTCTACTACGAGGACTTCATGACCCATATGGGAAAAGCAAGCTGCAGACACAAGCCCTACGTATCCTCCGCCGATTACCGTGAGCTTCATACTTGTATTTTACTCATACAACGGCTCTTTATCCAAATTTAAATAGGAATTTTTATACTTCTTATATATATTTTGCAGAATTCCTATCATTATACTGAAACTGAGCATCGAACTCCCACCTAAACTTACAAAGGGAAGAGGAATCCCTACAACGGGGAATAGTCCCATGGTCATAAGTGTATTTACCGTAAATTGAAATAATATCAGAGAAAAAACACC
>DQTK01000049.1 GCA_015662815.1 Aquifex aeolicus
TAGATAAAGCGATAGTTGTAGGAAAGGGTTATAAAGAATTGATAATTTTTGTAAATCCCGATTGTCCTCACTGTAGGAAAGAGTGGGAAACTTTAAGAAAGCACCTTGATAAATTAAAACTCTACGTCTTTGTCATACCTTTTAAAACTTGGGGGGAAGAAAATCTAAAGAAAGCTTACTATATAGTTTGTTCCCAAAACTCGGCAAAAGCTTTGGATGAAGCTCTAACCGGCCAACTCGATAATAAAACCTTGAGTCCTGAAAAGTGTAAAAAACTGGAATATCACCTTAGAGCTGCTGAAATGGTAGGTCTTAACGGAGTTCCCCTAAATATATTGCCGAAGGAAGGAAAAATCATAGAAGGAGCTAATCCAAAGGTATTCGAATATTTAGGAATAAAAACTCATTTGGAGTAGGAAAGTAGTACTATACCAATTATCACTAAAATAGTTCCGACAAATTTCGTTAAGGTAAAACTTTCACCTAGGATAATCATAGCCAGAAGAGTTGAAAACAAGGGAGAACTTGAAGCTATAGGTGCAACAATTGAAACATGACCTACCTTTATAGCCTTATAGTAAACAAGAAGTCCGAGAAATCCCGATACAAATCCGCCTAAGGCTACCGTTAGGAGTTCCTTTACATGATAACCTACAGGATTTTCCTTTACAGCTAATAAGGTAAGAAAGGCAAAAACGGTTGCCGTTAAGTTGTGTATAAAAATTCCGGATATTGGAGATAAATCTCCCCTTAAACCTAACTTAAACAAAACAGGAGCACTTCCCCATATAAGTGCAGAAAGAAGGGCAAATACAATAGCCTTTACATTTTCCATCGGATTTACTGTAGTTGGTAAAATTATTTCGTTTCCATGAAAAGAGTTATCGTATCCCCCGATGAATCTTTTGGAAATGTAATCAAGAAAATTGTAAAACTTTCTGTACCGATAATAGTAGTTAACCTTCTTTACACAGTCGAAAACATGATTTCAATGCTTTTGGTTTCCTCTATTTCACCTTCTGCAGTAGCGGCAACGGGTTTTTCACTTTCCCTTTTATGGTTCATTTACTCCCTTATGGCTTTATCCTACTCAGGAACAAACATATTGATTGCTCAATTTGTAGGAGCAAAGAAAGACCCCTCTCCGGTACTGCTAAACGGGTTACTACTTTCGTTTATTATCTCTATTCCCCTTTTTCTTTACGGAAAAGATCTGGTTTTATTCCTAATGAAGCTACTAAGAGCAAGCGAATCTGTAAGAGAACTCGCAGGACAATACCTAACACCTATATTCTGGTTTATCCCTATAGGATTCCTTACAAATACCTTCTATGGAGCTTATAACGGTGCAGGGGATACAAAGACACCCATGAAGGTAGCTATATTGATGAACATTACCCATATTTTCACAGCCTACACTTTGATATATGGTAAATTTGGATTGCCAAAACTCGGTGTTGAAGGAGCAGGTTGGGGAATAGCTATTTCAGAAACTCTAGCATTTTTTGTATATCTTGCTTTATTACTTCTGTATAAGAGACCTTTCCCTCTGAGGTTTAAACCTGAACCGCAGATACTTATACGAATGACAAGACTCGGAACACCAACGGCTATTGAAAGGTCCGTAACAACACTTTCTTTCAATGTATTTGTGGGGTTTCTTGCAAGTTTCGGAGATAAAATTCTTGCAGCACATCAAATTGGTTTAAGGGTTGAAAGTATATCCTTTATGATAGGTTTCGGAGTGATGGTAGCCAGTACAACAATAGCGGGTCAAAATTTTGGAGCCAAAAACTATATGGGAATGGTTCATGCGGTAAAAATTTCGGCAAATTTTACGGCTTTTATAATGACATTAATTGGTTTAATCCTTATCATCTTTCCCCATTATCTGGTTTATCCCTTCAGCAGAGACCCAGAAGTTGTTAAGTGGGCTTCTTATTACTTACAAATTGTAGGGATTTCTCAACCAGCTATGGCTTACGCTTCCATATTTTCGGGTGCTCTAAAAGGAATGGGAAGAACTATGATTCCTCTTTTTGTAAACATAAGCTCATTCTGGTTATTCAGGATAATTCCATCTCACCTACTGCTGATGGTAATCCAAACTCCCCTTGTACCATGGGCTTTTATGACTATAGAAACTATTATTAGGGCTGTATTTTATTACTTAATGTTTAAAAGAGAAACTAAGAAACTCCTGAAATCCTTCGAAAGTGAGCATAGCACCAAGAAGGAAGATACTCATGGCTATAAACTTTTTGATGAAGACAGGTTTCACTCTTCTCGATAAGTAAAAACCGAGAAAAACTCCTAAAGGAACACTGAAAAACGCAGGGATTATAAGATTTAAATTCCAAAGATTCGGATTTCCGTAAAAAATGTAGAAAATTATCCTCAAAAGGACATTGGTACTGAAAAAGAAAGTTAAAGTTATTTTAATCCTATCTACATCTTTACATATCTGGTTTAGATATACTACGGGAGGAGGACCTCCCATACCTATTAGACCTGCAAAGATACCGCTCAAAAAACCGGCTAATATTCCTAAAAATGCGGATTTTTTTAAACGGATTTTTAAATAATTGTTTTGAACGAGCACATCGTAAATTCCTAGGCTGAGGATAAATAAACCTATTAAAACCTTTAAAGCCTCCCTGTCTATTACCATTAGGATTTTCGAACTTATGGCTATACCTAGAAATGAACCGAGAATAAGGTAAAGTAGAGTGCTAAAGTCGGGTTTTGCAGAGCGATTTAAAAATAAAAGCATGAATGTAATTCCGAGAAGGTTCACTATCGTCGAAGAAACTATAACAACCTTAGGGTCATGAATAAAAGAGAGGATACTGACTATAAAAATTCCGGCTCCAAATCCTGTAAAGGCTTGAAAAAACCAGGCTAATGTATAAATAAAAAAGATAATTATCATTAACCTCTATAGATGAGTTTTCTGATAAGAGAAAGAATTCCCCCTCTTCTTCCCTTTAATTCTAGGTACATTCTTTCATTCATTTTTGAAATCTTATTACTTAACTGGGAAAGTTCATGTTTATCGTTTATACTATCTCCCTCCAGAAATTCCTTAAGAACTTCATTTATAGCTTCAAAAAATGCTATGTGTCTTTCCAAAAGCTTGTCATTTTCATAATTGATATTTTTGGTAATTTCAACAATAGCTTCATTTACTCCTTTAAGTATCTCTTTAAACTGCTCCTCCTTAACACTTTGGTCTGAAACTTGAGAAAGAATGAGAATAATTTTAGATTTTAACTCCAATTTAAATTCAACTAACTTTGTATTAAAAGGTTTTGCATTTTCAAGATCTTTAGCAAAATCGGAGATAAACGTCCGCAGAGTTTCCTTCACACTCATTTCTCACCTCTTTAGTATTAGTATAAGTATTTTTATAAAGGTAAGTATCAATATTCCCAAATTTATAGCCATAGATATACCGTGATATTTAAGAAAAAGTTGATAATTTGTTTGTTTTAAAGTATGAGCGGTGGGAATAATAAAGAATTCTTGTA
Source organism: Aquifex aeolicus (assembly GCA_015662815.1). Lineage (GTDB taxonomy): Bacteria > Aquificota > Aquificia > Aquificales > Aquificaceae > Aquifex > Aquifex aeolicus_A. Next base: position 3,531 of record DQTK01000049.1, read on the forward strand.
TAAACAGAAGTATTAGATTTAAAACCACTAAAGCTATAAAAATTTTCCCGAAATTAAAACCGAGAATTAAAGAAATAAGAACTAAAACTAAACCTACGGCAAAATAAACAGGAAAAACTTTTTCTACTACAGCCCCGGCTTGATTTTTTTCAAGAGTTTTAAAGAGAATGGGTGCTACATAAAAACTGAAAAAACTCCCGAGTCCAAAAAATACAGAAAGCAAAAATAAAACTAATTTCTCTTTTAACATTTTGACTTAGAATAAAAAGGAAACCCGCGAAAGGCGGGCCATTATTCTAATATCTCCAGAACTACTCTCTTTCCTATCTTCCTTCCGATAGCGGTGAGAATAGTTCTCAGGGCTCTTGCTATTCTACCCTGCTTTCCTATAACTTTACCGAGTTCAGCAGGGTCAACTCTTAATTCGATTACTACAGTCTTTTCCCCTTCTATTTCGGTGACTTTTACCTTATCTTTGTTGTCTACTAACTCTTTTGCTGTAATTTCAACAATATCCTTTAATGCACTCATGCCGCTTCACCTCCTTTGGATTTTTTGGATTTACGCTTTTCAAAAACGTAGTAATCACCAACTCTTTTCATTTCGTAATCCTCAGGAACAACCCCCTTTAGTATACCATGATTCCACAAAATAGCTTTTGCTCTATGAGAGAGCTCAACGCCTTTTAAAACCCACTCCTTGACTTTTTCAGGATAGACATTGATTAAGACTTTCCTTTTGGGATCGTAAGTTCCGAGTATATCAAGATATCTTCCTTCCCTTGGGGATTTAGCATCCATTACTACTATCCTGTATATAGGATGATGCTTTCTTCCGAATTTAGCGAGTCTAATCCTCACTGCCAACTCTATGTACCTCCTTCTTTTACATTTTGCGAAAGATTATTGTATCACAAAAAAATTTTTAATCTATCTAGAACTTAAAACCCCCAAAAGGAAATCTCGGCATCTTGGGCATCTTTGGAATAGCAGGCATTCCTCCCGCCTTTTGTAATTTTCTCATCATCTTCCTCATTTCTTCGTAACGCTTTAATAGTTTATTTACATCCGAAACGGTTGTACCACTACCTCTCGCTATTCTCTTTTTCCTACTCATGTTTATAATTTTCGGATTTCTTCTCTCCTCAGGAGTCATTGAGTTTATAATTGCCTCGATTTTCTTGAATTGTTTTTCATCAACCTTTATATGTTTCAATTGAGGAGCTACTCCCGGAATCATAGAAAGTAGCTTGTCAAGAGGACCCATCTGTTGAATCATCCTTAGCATTTCCCTCAAATCTTCCAGGTCAAACTCACCGGTTATTACTTTTGTAGCCATTACTTGAGCTTTATCTTCCGTTATAACTTCTTGAGCTTTTTCTATAAGGCTCTGTATATCTCCAAGCCCTAAAATTCTCTGTGCTATTCTATCCGGATAAAAGACCTCAAGATCTTCAATTTTTTCTCCTACTCCGATGAATTTTATAGGTATACCTAGAACTTCTTTTACAGAAAGGGCTAAACCTCCTCTCGCATCACCATCCATCTTTGTCAAGATTACACCCGTAAGTTCCAGTCTCTCATGGAAAGCCTTTGCGGTTTCCAGAGCTGTTTGGCCCTGCATAGCATCTGCGACATAAATCACTTCCGAAGGCTGCGTTTCCTGTTTTATATCTTCAAGTTCTTCCATTAACTCATCGTCGATGTGAAGTCTTCCCGCTGTATCCAGAAGTAGATAGTCTATATTTTCTTGCTTTGCTTTCTCTTTAGCCCTTTTCGCTATTTCTACTGCACTCAATCCTTCCTCAAATTCGTAGTAAGGTACACCTACCTTCTCAGCTAATCTTTGGAGTTGAAGCATTGCAGCAGGTCTTCTTATATCGGTTGATGAAACAGCTACCTTTTTACCCTCTTTTTTTAAGAGATTTGCAAGCTTACCTATTGTTGTAGTTTTACCTGTTCCTTGGAGCCCAACGAAAAGGATAGTCCCCTTTTTTAAATCTTCTCTCTCTCCCCCAAGGATATTAACGAGTTCTTCGTATACGGTTTTGATAACGAATTCTGCAGGACTTAAATTTTTGGGTGCCTTTTTCCCGATAACTTGTTCCCTTATTCTCTTTATAAAGTCTTTGGCTACCCGGTAATCTACATCTGCTTCCAACAGAGCAAGCCTTATTTCTCTTAGTGCTTGATTTACATTCTTTTCAGTAATTTTCCTGGCATTCGTGAGTTTTTCCAGTGCATGACTGAATTTTTCTGTAAGAAGTTCCAGCATAAAAATTAGAATATCCCTTTACTTTTTTCTTTTTCAAGCAAAAGCATATTATAAAATTCTTTTACATGTCAGAATACCTTAAAGCGATTTTTGAATTAAAAGAGCTAAGACAAAAGTTCTTATTTACCCTGTTTATGTTTGTCATTTACAGGTTAGGTAGCCACATTCCCCTGCCAGGAATCAATCCCGATGCCCTTAGGGATTTCCTGAGTTCCATGAAAGGTTCGATTTTCGCCCTTTATGACATATTTTCGGGAGGTAATTTAAGCAGACTCACAGTATTCGCCCTCGGTGTAATGCCCTATATATCCGCATCAATAATGATGCAACTTCTTACCGTTGCTATTCCCCAACTCCAGAGGTTGGCAAAAGAGGAAGGGGATTATGGAAGGTATAAAATTAACGAATACACTAAATACCTGACTCTCTTCGTTGCTTTAGTACAGTCCTTAGGAATCGCTCTGTGGATTAGAGGACAGGTATCTCCCAAGGGAATACCGATAGTAGATAACCCGGGAATTAGCTTCATTCTAATAACTGTGATTACCCTCGTTGCGGGAACCATGTTTCTGGTATGGATTGCAGACCGTATTACTGAAAGAGGAATAGGGAATGGTGCGTCATTAATAATCTTTGCCGGTATTGTAGCAGGTTTTCCTAACGCATTAATTCAGTTTACTGAGAAAATTAAAGCCGGAGACATAGGACCTCTTACACTACTTTTTATCGTTGCTTTGGTTATAGGAATAATAGTTGCCATAGTCTACATTCAAGAAGCGGAAAGAAGGATTCCCATTCAGTACCCGGGAAGACAGGTTGGAAGACAACTTTATGCCGGAAGGAGGACATACCTTCCCATAAAGTTAAACCCTGCGGGAGTAATTCCCATAATATTTGCTCAAGCTCTTCTTTTAATTCCTTCCACTATTCTTAATTTTATAGAACACCCTTTTGTGAAACTTATAGCTCAGACGTTCACACCAGGTTCCATTTCCTATAACTTCCTCTATGTAACTTTCATTATCTTTTTCACTTACTTCTACACAGCTGTACTCATAAACCCTATAGAGATAGCGGAGAATCTACACAAAGCCGGTGCCTTTATTCCAGGTGTTAGACCCGGACAGGATACGGTTAAATATCTTGAAAAAACAATTAATAGGCTCATATTCTTCGGAGCCTTATTCTTGTCTATAGTTGCTCTAACCCCGATATTGGTAAGTGTATGGTTAAATATACCCTTTTACTTTGGTGGAACCACTGCTCTGATAGTTGTGGGTGTAGCCCTTGATACTTTTAGACAGATTGAAACTTATCTAATTCAAAAGAAATATAAAAGTTATGTCAGGAGGTAATAAATGATTCTGGTATTTTTGGGTCCTCCCGGTGCTGGAAAAGGAACCCAGGCTAAAAGACTCGCTGAAGAAAAAGGCTTTGTACACATATCCACAGGGGATATACTAAGAGATGCCGTTCAGAGAGAGACAGACTTGGGGAAAAAGGCTAAGGAGTATATGGATAGAGGAGAACTCGTTCCCGATGAATTAATAATAGCCTTAATAGAAGAAGTATTCCCTAAGCACGGAAAAGTTATTTTCGATGGCTTTCCCAGAACTGTTGCACAAGCAGAAGCCCTTGATAAGATGCTGGAAAATAAAGGATTAAAAGTAGATTACGTTTTCCTATTTGACGTTTCTGATAATGTTGTTATAGAAAGGTTGTCGGGAAGAAGGATAGACCCTAAAACGGGAACTGTTTACCATGTAAAATACAACCCTCCACCGCCCGGGGTTAAGGTCATTCAAAGGGAAGATGATAAACCCGAAGTTATAAAGAAAAGGTTAGAAGTTTACAGAAAGCAAACGGCCCCGCTCATTGAATATTACGAGAAAAAAGGTATATTAAAGAAACTGGATGCCGTAAAACCGATAGAGGAGTTATACAAAGAAGTTTTAGGGGTTTTAGAAAATGGCAATTGAGCTTTATTCTACAAAAGAAATAGAGAAGATCAAAAGGGCTTCACAGGTTGTAGCGGAGGTTCTCCATATAGTTGCAGAAAATGTAAAACCGGGAATGTCTACATGGGATCTTGAAATGATAGCCAGAGAGGAAACGAAAAAAAGAGGTGCAAAACCCGCTTTTTTAGGTTACAAACCCCCTTTTTCAAATGTTCGTTATCCCGCAGCACTTTGTATATCTATAAACGATGAAGTTGTGCACGGTCTTCCCAAAAAGGAGAAAATAATAAAAGAAGGTGACGTGGTAAGTATAGATTTCGGAGCAATTTTAGACGGATACGCCGGGGATTCAGCCATCACCGTAATAGCTGGGAAGGGTTCGGAAGAGGCAGAAAAATTGCTTAAAGCCACAAAAGAAGCTTTGTATAATGCAATAGAGAAGGCAATTCCCGGAAAAAAAATAGGAGATATTACACATGCTATACATGAAACGGCACAAAAGTATGGATTCAGAACCATCCTAAGGTACGGAGGGCACGGAGTAGGGAGAAGAGTTCACGAAGAACCATTTATTCCTAATAATATTAAAGATATAGGGAAGAAAAATCCAAGACTCAGGCAGGGAATGGTAATAGCCATTGAGCCAATGCTGAGCTTGGGGACGGAAGAAACCGTAGAAGACGGTGATGGCTGGACTGTGAAAACCAAGGATGGAAGTCTTGCGGCTCATTTTGAACATACAGTTGCTATAACTAAAAAAGGTCCGGTAATTTTAACGGAGTTGTAAGAATGGGAAAGAAGAAGAGACAAAACTACGAAAAGGAAAGAGGTATAGTTCTTGAAGGTGAAGTTGTTGAAGCTTTGCCTAACGGTATGTTTAGGGTAAAGTTGGACACGGGCCAAGAAGTCCTGGCCCATATAGCGGGAAAACTTCGGGTTAACTTTATAAGAATCCTACCCGGTGATAGAGTTAAAGTGGAACTTTCTCCTTACGACCTTACCCGTGGAAGAATCGTATACAGATTATAAGCTTGAATTTTCCAAAAGCTTGAACTATACTAAAATATTCTGTTTGTCGGAGGTTTATGAGGAATGAAGGTAAGGTCTTCTGTTAAAAAGAGGTGTGCTAAGTGCAAAATTATTAGGAGAAAAGGAAGAGTTATGGTTATTTGTGAAATTCCCAGCCACAAGCAGAAACAGGGCTAAGGCGGAGGTAAAGTATGGCCAGAATAGCTGGAGTAGACTTGCCCAACCATAAAAAATTAGAAATAGCACTTACTTATATCTATGGCATAGGTTGGTCTCGTGCAAAGGAAATATGTGAAAAAACTGGAATTCCTTGTACCAAGAGAGTGGGAGAACTTACCCCGGATGAACTAAATCTTCTCAGAAAGTTCATAGACGAAAACTACAAAGTGGAAGGAGACTTAAGAAGAGAAGTTCAATTAAATATTAAGAAACTCAGAGATATGGGATGTTACAGAGGAATAAGACACGCTAAAGGGCTCCCTGTGAGAGGACAACAAACGAGAACCAATGCCAGAACCAGAAAAGGAAAGAGAAGAACTATAGGTGGAACAACAAGAAAGGGTAAAGCTAAATAAGGGAGGTTAGATAGCAATGGCTAAAAGGAAAAAGAAACAAAAAAGACAAGTTACAAAGGGAATAGTTCACATATACACCACATTTAACAATACGATAGTAAATGTTACCGATATGCAAGGGAACACCATAGCTTGGGCCAGCGGTGGAACAGTTGGATTTAAGGGAACCAGAAAATCTACTCCTTACGCAGCACAGCTAGCAGCTCAAAAAGCTATGAAAATGGCAAAAGAGTATGGACTTCAGGAAGTTGAGATTTGGGTAAAAGGTCCCGGCGCAGGAAGGGAATCAGCTGTAAGAGCGGTTTTCGCGTCAGGTGTAAAGGTTACAGCTATAAGGGATATTACTCCCATTCCTCATAATGGTTGTAGACCGCCTGCCAGGAGGAGAGTATAAATGGGCAGATACATTGGTCCTTGGGTAAAACTTGACAGAAGGTTTGGTGTAGTAGTTTCCGGTAAGAAGTCCGCTCCTAAAATCCTTACAAGGAGAAATTATCCGCCCGGACAACACGGTAGAAAGTACGGGAGAAGAAAGAAGTTAACTGAATACGGACTCCGTCTTATGGAAAAACAAAAGCTTAAATTTCTATACGGAGGCCTTAGAGAAAAGCAATTCAAAAGGTACTTTGAAATGGCTTCCAAATCTAAGGAAAATACCGGTGAGATGCTTCTTCAGTATCTCGAAAGGAGATTGGATAACGTAGTCTACAGACTTGGATTTGCATCGACAAGGAGACAGGCAAGACAACTGGTAGCTCACGGGCATGTACTTGTAAACGGAAAGAAAATTAATATACCTTCTTATCTGGTAGAAGCGGGGGATGTAATAGAAATTAAGGAAAACTCAAGGGATATTCCCTTTATCAAGGAGAATCTGGATAACATAGACCCTAGGTCAATACCAAGCTGGCTGGAACTTGATAAAGACAACTTCAGAGGTAGGGTAATAAGACTTCCCGAAAACGTTCAGGAATATCTGGAAATCCCGATAAACCTACAGTACATCATTGAGTTCTATTCAAAAGTTTAATGGAGGTTTTGAATGTTAAACGATTTCGTTTACCCCGATAAGATATTCTGGGAGGAAAAAACGGATACCTATGGAAGATTAATAGTAGAACCTTTAGAAAGGGGTTTTGGAACTACAGTTGGAAACTCACTGAGAAGAGTTTTACTCTCCTCTATTTCTGGAACAGCAATAACTGCAGTGAAAATCTACGGGATATACCATGAGTTTACCTCTATTGAGGGTGTTCAGGAAGATGCCCTCGAGCTTATAGCCAACCTAAAAAAGATAAAATTCCTTATGAAAGGAGAGGGAGACGTAGAAATCCTATATCTTCAAAAAAAGGGTGAAGGGGAAATAAAAGCTGCGGATATAAAAACTCCCCCTAATGTTGAAATATTAAATCCCGA
>DQTK01000067.1 GCA_015662815.1 Aquifex aeolicus
ATAGTAGGTATTCCTCTTGCCTTAATGGTTTTTCTGTGGCTTACAATTTATTCGGGAGGATTGGCTTACCTGAGTTTAAAGGCTTTTGAAAATGAGAGAGATACTTAGAGATACATTAATATTTCTTTTGAGGAACTGGGAGTTTTTATTAGCATGGATTTTCTTCCTTACCCTGCTCTTTATACTTACACCCCTTCCCTATATAGGTGTAATCGCCTTCTTTTTAATACTTCTTCTATTTAACTCAGCGACTATGTACTTTATAAAGGTTCATAAAGAGGGTATAGAAGAAGCTAACTTTATCGAGATACTTAAACCTAAGAAGGCTGTGTTTAGCTACACCGTTGCTGAAACCACGTATATTTATTTTGTTGCACTCCTTTCATATCTTTTTACAAAGCTTTATATAACCTTAGTTATATGGTGGTTGTTCTACAAACCCTATTTGTCAAAAGAGCTCTACATAGCTCAAAGTTTCAAAGAAGGTTTTCAAGCCATGCTTGTTCTCCTTTTAAAACCCAATTGTAGGTACGCAAAGGTAGGTGTAAAGTGGCTTATAGTTTCATCAATTCTTATAATACTGTCGGTTTTCCTCATCTTCTCTATAGCAGGTGTTCTATTCGCTCCTCTACTCTTGTTGTGGCTCGATTTTATACTTGGACATTTTGCTTATTACGTTATTAAATATGTAAGGAGTTTGGATTGAAGGTAAAAATGGGAGGTGGACTATGGACAAGGATTACAAAAGATATCACGATGGAGAGCATGAGAAACCCCACGTTATTGAAGAAGGAATATGGATTGCCGAAGAAGCAATAAAAAAAGCTCCTAAACTTGAAGGAGTACCCACAGGAGTGGAAGGACTTGATGAGCTCTTTTTTAGGGCAGAGATAAAAGATGGGAAGGTAGCAAAAGTACCACTTGGAGGTATACCGAGATATGCGGTTATAAATATCACGGGCGTATCCGATACGGGAAAATCTTTAATGGTTGAACAGTACACTGTAAAGCAGGCTCAAAGAGGTGAACCTGTTACCTTTATAACGGTTGAAAGTCCTGCACCCTTTGTCACTATGGGGCTCAGGGAAAGAGCTACAGCAATGGGAGTAGATTTTGACAAGATAAAGGACAAGATTATCCTTATAGATGCTGCATCTCATACAACTTTAAGGGAGAATATTCCGAACCTCCTGGCTACTTTAGCCCACGTTATCAAAACTTACAAAGTAAAGCACACAGTAATAGACTCAGTAACCGGTCTTTACGAATCAAGGGAAATGCTTGCAAGAACCGTAGTGAGACAGCTTTTCAACTTTATGAAAAAATGGTATCAGACAGCTCTATTTGTGTCCCAGAAGAGGAGTTCCCATGAGGAGCTTTCGGCGGAAGCAGCCGGAGGATTTGCTATAAGCCATATAGTTGACTGTACAATGGTTTTGGCAAAAGAACTGATAATGACCAAATATCAAGCCCAGATTTACAAGAAAGAAATAGGAGACATAATCAGACTCTTCAGAATAGACGGGTGTAGGCTATGTGGTCATGATACGAAAACTCACTTTATGGAGATAACGGAAACCGGATTAGTAAAAATAGGTCCATCTCTTCGCTAATTTCCTTTCCATTTCCTCTAAGTAGTGTTCCAAACTGAAATCGTAGATTTCGTTGTTTCCTACAATTCTGAAACCTGATAAACCTTTAACGGTTCTCACTTCGCAGATGTTAAATTTATCCCGAACCCTTTGGATTATTAAATCCCGTAAACTATCTGTGATACCTTCGCCTATTTCCAGAATAATATCTTGGGTTTTTATATCTCTGAAAGTTTTTTCTTCAAACGCAAGAAGGGCAAATATTATATCTTGAAGCTCCCTATTTATCTTATCCTGTCTGGCTTTATTTATTAACCTTCTAACTTCCTGAATTTCCTTCGAAAGGTTATCCTCAATCCTTTTAGCTGTTCTGAATCTAATCATATTCAGAGATGTATAGTGTTCGAAGGCTATAAACTCAACGTAAAGTTGTATGTACAGTTTCAAAGCGACCGTTATGATTTCATCCTCATCAGTTTCGAAATTCAATATAAGTCCTTTTCTGTACCTTCTTTTTATCCTGGGTGGAAGGAATTTTAACACTTTCGCGGAGCAATCTCCCGATTCACCCAATTCCACTATACGAACATTTGCAGGAGTTTTATATCCATAGAACCTTTCAATTTTTTTGGGTTTTTCCTTAGTTCTACTTTCCCCCTTGGGGTAAGGTGTTACTCGGGAGCTTTTTCCTAAAATTGGTTTTATATATAGGATATAAACAGCATCTAATTCTTTATTTTTGAAATCTTTAAAGGGTTTTTCCATAAGATTTATTAAACTTTTAACGTTGAGTTCTTTCCCGAAAATATCGCTTATGTTCTCATGAATGTAAATTTGCTCCAACCTTTTACTTTTACACTTTACTCCAACAGAGTAGAGTTTAACTTTTTACCTTGAAAAACTTCAAAAAACTTTTCCATTACCTTTGAACATAAACTTCTGGTAAGGGGTAAATCGGATAGAAGCAGGATTACCGCAATTCTTTTTTCTTCGCGGGGATTAAAAAGGGGATGGTCAGGGTAAAGGGCAAAAAGGTGTTCTAAAACTTCTTCAAGTCTCGTAAAGTAAGGAGCTTTGCTAATTACGTAAGGTTTTAATCTTCTGAACCTGTTTAGAGAAATTACGGCTACTACATTAAAAACTTCCCTTAAAAGATTGAGAACTTTTAATTTATCCGAAAGTTTTTTCACACTCTTTTAATATCCCGTATAACTTTCTCAGAGCTTTTCCCCTGTGGGATATTAAATCTTTCTCTTCGGGACTCAGCTGTGCCATAGTTTTATCGTATCCCTCAGGAACAAATATAGGGTCATAGCCGAAACCTTTATCTCCTCTCGGACTTTTCGTTATTTCACCTTTTACTTCTCCCTCTACAAAGAAACCTTTATCTTTGTCGTAAAAAACTATTACCGCGATAAACCTCGCTCTTCTGTTCTTTTCATCTTCGAGAATTCTCAAAAGCTTCCTTATATTCGCTTCATCTTTTGATTCTTTTATCTCTTCCTTTCCCCATAAATCAATTTCGTAAAATCTGCTGGAGTATATCCCCGGGTAAGGAGATATAGCTTCTACAATAAGCCCGGAGTCGTCGGCAACGGTAGGCATTTTAAATTGTTCATAATAGGCTTTAGCCTTTAAATAGGCGTTTTCGAGAAAAGACGTTCCTGTCTCATGAACCTCTATTTTTTCGGGTGGGGTAATTACCTCAATACCCAAAGGTTCAAGAACTCTTTTGAATTCCCTAAGCTTTCCTTTATTCGTTGTAGCTACTAAAAGTCTCATGATGTAAAGAACTTTTTGAGTTTATTCCAAAAACCTTCTTTTTCCTTTTCTTCTTCCTCTTTCACGGGAACTATTTCAGGTTGTTTTTCCTCCATTATAAACACATTTATATAGTCATCAAGCAGTATAAATCTATCACAAGCTTTTCTCAAGTTGTATGAACTGGTTTTTTTAAATGTAGCGTTTTCCACTCTTTTTCCTAAACTTTGTACTGCCTCAACCGTATGTATAAAATCGCTATCACCGCTTACCAGTATTGCAGTATCGTAAGCGTTTCTGTAAGCTAAGGAGAGCATATCTGTTGCGAGCATTATATCTACTTCCTTTTCCAAGAATTCTCCGCCGGGAAGTTTCCTCAAGTTTGCAGTTCTTACCTTTATTCCCATAAGAGAAAGTTCATCAAGGAAACGCCTTTGTCTCATTAAGCTATCCCACTCGGGAGTACCTTTCTTTACATCCTTTTCTTGCGGGACAGCAGTGTAGAAGTAAGCACGCACAAGGTAACGCCCTTCCCTGAGAAACTCTACCAGTTTTGAATAATCTACCTTTATATTTAGATGCCTTATTCCGTGGAACAGGTTTGAGCCATCTATAAATATCATTAATCTCTCATTCATAGCTTAAATCTCAAGAACGCAGCAAGACCATCAACTTTTTTCTGAAGCTCTTTATCTACAATTACTTCCACGGTAGCCTTCTGGTCAAGGGCTTCCTCCAAAGCTTCATCAACGATATCACTGAGGGGAATAGCTTTCTCGTCGGGAAGAGGACATTCAGGTTTTAGGAAAGCTAAATGGCTTTTAGGACAAAGATATCCGGGTTTTTCGAAGTCCTCAGGCAAAATAAGAGTCCTTACATTCCCTATCGCAAGCATTTCTAAAACTCTGGATGTTCCGTTTACAGCAAGTCCTTTCCCTTTAAGCTCTTCAAGTTCGTTAATAATTTCCTTCTCCTGTTCTCTATCCCTTTGCCAAAGTAAGTTGATAGTCCTTTCCCAAACCTGATGAGGTTTTGCTTCTTCAGGTGTAATTTCTATATAGCCTACGAGTTTTTCCCTTACATAGGGATGAAGGAAATTTTCTATTTGCTTTAACCCTTCCTCTAAAAATCCCCCTATTACCAGTTTATCAAAATAAACCCTTTTCCATTCTTCGAATAGTGCATCGGAAGCGAGTTTTAAGATTTTATGCCATTCTTCTTTGAGTCTTGTATAGAAACGCCATTCTCCCATTCCATGCTGGATTACATTAGGAGAGGCAACTCTGGAAGGCATTCTGTACTGAAATGTTCCTTCAGCTCCTTTAAGAAGTGCTCCTCCGCTGTGGAATCTATGCGCTCTGGTAGTTAGTGGTTCTAAGAAATCGAGCTTTTCTTCTATACCTGTAATATCCATAAGGAAATACCTTATATGCTTTCTATCCAGTAAAAGGATGGCAATTCTACCTAGTTCTTCATCAATTGCCGCGATTTCTCTAACGAGTGGGTCGGGAGAAAACATAAGCCTGTTTCTGTAAACGTAAGGAAGCTTGATGTATTCAAAAAAACCTAATTTTGAACAGGAAAATATGGCAATTCCTCTACAACCTTCGAGGTTCTTCGGTTCGGATAAAAATTCTTGAATATTTTTAATATCCTCTTTTACTGATTCAAGGGTTTCTTTTTCAAGGTTGAGGGCTTCTAGGTCTTTTCCCTTTTTCTTAACCAAATCCTTATAAATTATCAGATATTTATTGTTTTGCCTATCCTCTGGAGTAAGTCTTAAGTAGAGGGTAGTTATAAAGCATTTTTCTGGTCTAAAAGAAGTTAACTTTTCAAGACTTTGTCTCAAATCAACCATCAATCCCCTCCTGAACTTACAGGTGTTATTATAACTTATCTTTTAAAGCTTCTATAAATCTTGCTTTATCCTTATTCTCCTCCGAATCAAGGATTCCTAAAACCACCCATTTATCTTTTTCCTTTTTAAGGTAAACCCTCCCTCCTGAAAACTTCAATTTGTAGATATTTTTATCTGTAGCGAGTGTTTCGAGTTTTATATTACCTTTTAATTTTTCAATTTCCTTAAGAATACTCCTTTTTCTATTAGCATCTAGTTTTATAAAATCTTTTATTGAATCATCAGTAAACTGAATATAAGGAAATAAAATCCTTAACAATTCTCCGTAAACTTCTCTCTTTTTATAACTTTCTCTTTGGAGATTTTCCTTTTCAAGTTCTAATCTATCGATTTTTCGACGGAGTTCTTCTATATTTTTTTGCATTTTACTTATTTTTTCTCTTAGATTTCTATTTTCCTTATCGTATATATCTATCAAATCTTGAAGCTCTAAAATTTCTTTTATAAGCTTTTTTCTTTCCTTCCTTAGTTCCTTTACCTCTTTACTTCCTTGCTTTTTTTCCTCTTCTCTGCTCAAAAGCTCTAAGAGTTGAAAGAGTTTTCTATTGGCTTCTAGCAATTTTGTTTCTTTTTCCCTTTGTTTTTCAAGTTCCTTTTCAAGCTTAGAAATTTTTTCCTTAAAAAGATCTATTTCTTTCTCTTTCTCCTTTATCTTTTTTACATCTTCCCTTAACCTTTTAGCCTCCTTTAAACTCTTTTCCTTTTGTTCCAGCTGAATTTTCAAAAGAGAAATATTCTTCTTAAACTCGTTAATCCTTTCCTCTATCTCTATTCTTTTTCTTTTATTTTCTTCAAGTTCATCCAGAAGTTTTTTTCTTTCTTCCTCTATTATCCTTTTTTCCTTTTCAAAGGGACTTTCAAAGAGTGCAACAAGCATAATGGTGAATACAACCGGTATTGCATTTGCAATGAATATATGGGTATTTTTTAGCAAAATACTGAGTAATACTATCTGAAAGAAAAACAAATATCCTAAGGTAGTGACAAGCCTCCTTCTTTCACCGAAAAACCAGCCGATATATAGGGCTAAATTAAAAGACAAAACTATAATTGTGTTCACTGTATCAGTTGGGAATAGGGGTATAGAAGATAGATTATTTACCGTTATATAGTAGAGTGTGTAATTATAAGAAACTATAAGAAAAATAAGGATAAAAGCTTCCTTCACACTTTATGGGAAAGCTCAATATATCTGTTCATGACTTCCAGTGCTCTACCGCTGTCTATTGATTCCTGAGCCATCTGATATGCCTCTTTTAAATCGGTGGCTTTTCCAGAAACTAAAATTCCAAATGTAGCATTGAGTAAAACTATATCTCTAGGAGTACCGTTATCACCCTTTAAAACGGAAAGAGCAATTTCTACACTCTCATGTGGAGAATTCACTTTAACTTCATTCAGAGGTTTCCTTTTTATTCCTAATTCTTCGGGTGAAAAGGTGAAGGTTCTTATTCCTTCTTGGGATACTTCAGCTACTATGGTCTCTCCTTCAACACTTACTTCATCGAGTCCATTCTTTCCGTGAACAACGTAAGCTTGTATAGCTCCCAAATCCTTCAGGGCTTTTGCTACTTTTTCTACGTAATCCTTGGAAAAAACACCGAGTACCTGTCTCTTTACCCCGGCAGGATTTGTAAGAGGTCCTACTAAGTTAAAGATAGACCTAACCCCTACTTCCCTTCTGGGACCTACCACTCTTTTCATAGCCGGGTGATAAAGAGGAGCAAATATAAAGCTAAAACCTATTTCTTCTATAAGAGTAGCCACCTTCTCAGGTGGTAAATCTATTTTTGCCCCTAAAGCTTCTAAAAAATCCGCACTACCACTTTTTGATGATACGGACCGATTCCCATGCTTTGCAACCTTTATTCCTGCACCTGCTAAGACAAAGCCTGCTACAGTAGAAACGTTAAACGTTCCGCTATTGTCTCCCCCTGTTCCGGCTGTATCTACCAACTCCTCAGGATTTTTCACAGGAACCTTTACAACTTTTTCGCGAAAAAGTTTTACAGCTCCGGCAATCTCTTCAGGTGTCTCTCCTTTCATTTTTGTTCCTATAACTAAAGCACCTATTTGGGCTTCCGATGCATTTCCCTCAACTATCTCCTTCATCAGTGTATACATTTCCTCGGAAGTTAAATCCTTAAAATCCGCGAGTTTTCTCAAAAGTTCCCTTACTCTTTCCATTGTTAAATTAAAAATGCTATACAAATGTGGTATTTGCAAGCAAAAGTAGTATAAGGTTGTAAAGTACAAATCTTGCAGGGACATATAAACTCACGGACTGACAAGACTTAAATATCCGGGCTCTTCTATGATATACTTCCCTAGACTGATGGTCAGGGTAAAGATATGTGGGATTACAAACTCAGAAGATGCTCTATTTAGTGTGAATTCAGGAGCGGATTATATAGGAGTAATTACCTACAAAAAAAGTCCGAGGTACGTATCTAAGGAGAAAAGACTTGAGATTTTGAATTCCTTAGAAAGCTTATCCGTTAAGAAGGTTGCGGTTGTTGTAAATGAATCCTATGAGTTTATAAAAGAACTTCTGAACGAAGGATTTGACCTTATTCAGCTTCACGGAGATGAGGACATCTCTTTAGCCAAAAAGGTGGGTATGGATCGAGTAATAAAGGTATTCAGGGTCAAGGACACAGTCCCATCGGTAGAAGAATGGAAAGAGGCTTACGCAATACTTTTAGACACTTATTCCAAGAACTTTTACGGAGGAACCGGGAAAACCTTTAACTGGGAAATTGCCTCAAAGTTGGTAGAGGGGGGGTATAAAATTTTCCTTTCAGGGGGATTAAAACCCGAAAATATTGAAAAGGCAATAAAGCTGGTGAAACCCTACGCTGTAGATGTTTCATCCGGGGTTGAAAGGGAAAAAGGAAGAAAGGATTTTAGAAAGGTTGAGGAATTCATAAAAACTGCTAAGTTCCAAGAAATTTAAAAATCAATTCTTTGAACTTTTGCCCTCTTTCCTCATAACTTTTAAACATATCGAATGAAGAGCAAGCAGGTGAGAAGAGTATAACATCTCCACTTTTCGCAAAGCTTAAGGCTTTTTTTACGGCTTCTTCTAAATCCGGACAGGTTTCAACGGGTATATACTCTTTCCAAGATTCTTTAATTTTTTGTTTTGTCTCTCCTATGGCAAAAGCTATCTTTACCTTTTTCTTTACAATCTCAAGAACGGAAAGAAAATCAGCTCCCTTGTCCTTCCCCCCGACAATGAGAATTACCGAATTATCGGAAAAGGTTTCAAGAGCGGATTTGAGGGCATTAGTTGTGGTGGATTTGGAATCGTTGTAAATATCTATACCTCCGAAAGTTCCTAAATACTCCAGTCTATAGGGAAGCCCTCTGAATTCGTAGAGTATATGTTCAAACTCATCTGGTTTTAATCCAAGTTTTAAAGCTATTAGGGCTACTACCGAAGCATTGTATACGTTGTGAATACCTTTTATTTTCAAGTACCTCGGATTAAATAACTTAATTCCTTGGAAATAAACTCCTTCTTTCAGAATCTCCAATCCCGAGAAGTTTATCTTTTTTGCCCTGGTAGGTGTTTCTTTTATCTCCTTTATAAAATCGTTGAGTACAATTAGGTCCTCCTCGCTCTGATTTTCAAAAACTTTGTATTTACTCTTTAGGTAGTCTTCTAAAGATGGATGCCAATCAAGGTGGTCGGGTGAGAAACTTATAAAGGCTCCTATATTAGGTACAAATGTTTTCAGAGTTTTTCCCTGGAAAGACGATACTTCAAGAACAGCTACTCCCCTCTCCTTTTTACTTACTATATCTGAGAAAGGAACTCCTATATTTCCCCCTTCGTAAACCTCCGGAAAGAAATTCCTGAGTACCAAGTATGTGAGTTTCGTAGTTGTAGACTTACCATCTGTTCCAGTTATAGCTATTATCTTGCCCTTGAAAAATCTGTAAGCCAGCTCCAGTTCGCCTATTACCTCTTTCTCCTTTTTCAGAGCTTCTATCCAGAGAGGATGGTGAGGTGGAATTCCGGGGGATAAAACTACGGTTTCAATCTCATTCAGAACTTCTTTCCAGAGTTCCGGATTTTCTTTATCGTCTCCGGCGTAAACTTTATAGCCTTTTGATTTTAAGAGCCTAACTGCCGCTTTTCCGCTTTTTCCTAAACCCCAAACGAGGTAGCTCATGTCACGGTTTCTTTAATCCTCGATACTTCCGCTAACGCCTCATAGGGATTTTCTTTTTCAGTTTCCCACACAAAAATTTTATTTCTATGGAGAATCCACTTGGCTTTATTACTCCTAGGGTGATATCCGCTGATTACTATATCTACACCCTGCTTTACCAATTCCTTAGCTATGTACTCTTCTTTTTTCCCGGGTAAATTTATAACCCTTGCATTTCCCCTTCCCTCTCTAAATATCAAAATCCTTTCCGTTTCTTCAAAACTATTGGCTATCTTTCCATTTTTTGTGAGAATTGCCACCTTGGTTGTATCGTTTATACAACAAGGTTCGTAATGGATAAACACCATATCCACATGCAGGAGTTCTTCCATTATTTTCCTTTCAATTTCATCGGCAATCCTATGACTCCTTATAAAGTCATCCGTATTTATCGTAATTACTGCATCCACGAATAACTTTCCCCCTGCACTCCTGACGAGAAGTCTTTTTATTTCCATAACTTCGGGAAAAGATAAAATTATCCTCTTTATTTTTTCAATAGTTTCCTTGTCAGCGGAAATGTCGAGAATAGCTCCTATTTGTTCTTTGAGAAGTTCAAAAGCGGTATAGCCAATAATCACTGCAACGGCAACAGCTATGTACCTCTCTATATTTATTCCAAAATAGTACGAACCCAAGCTAATGAGAACCAGTAAAGACGCAAAGGCATCGGTAAGTGTATGGTAGGAGTCCGCTATAAGCGTAGGCGAGTTTAGTCTCTTCCCTGCTCTTCTTTCTAAGAAAGACAAAGTAAGGGATGCACTTAAAGATACTACTGTTATACCTATACCGAAAGGCAGATTTTCTTGGTTAATCTTTATCTCACCTTTGAGAGTCCTCTGAATAATTTCCCATGCGGTGAAAAATAAAAAAAACGATATAACTATCGCACCTATGTTTTCCAGTTTATACAGTCCGTAGGGAAACCTCTCGTTCTTCACCTCGGAAAATTTTATAGATAAAAAGGCTATGAGCGATGCTGTAGCGTCGGACAAAGAATGAATAGCATCTCCTATCAAGGACAGAGAACCTGTAAGCAGACCCCCGATAAGTTTAATTACTGACTGAAAAATATTTAAACCAAGAGATACCAGAGCCCAGTGCTCCTTCTTCATATTACCTCAACCCATACACCTTTTAAGTATAAAGTATTCGGCATCTGAAGAATCCAGGGGTGGTCTAAGTCCTGAAAGGTCTTAGCTATAACCCTTACCTGTCTCCTAACATCGTAAGAAGCTTTAAGCAAAACATCTAAGAGGTATTGCTCCGTTATGTGAAAGGAACAGGAAAAGACTGCAAGATATCCTCCGCTTTTTGCAATTTTGAGACCCCTTACACAAAGTTCTTTATAACCTCTGAGCGCATTTGGAACAGCTGCTTTGTTTTTGGCAAAGGAAGGAGGGTCTATTATTATTACATCAAACTTTTCTCCCTTTTTATCGAGTTTCCTCAAATAATCAAAAGCGTTTGCTTTTATCCACTTAATCTCTGTAAGACCGTTTAGTTCTGCGTTTTTCTGAGCTTCTTTCAGTGCCAATTCCGAAATATCTACGCCTATTACCTCTCCTGCCCCTGCTCTTTTCATATTCAAAGCAAACCCACCCGTATGGCAAAATACATCAAGACATCTATCCCCCGGTTCAACCAAGTTTCTGACAAACTTCCTAGCATTTCTCTGGTCCAAGAAGAATCCTGTTTTTTGACCCTCGGGTATATTTATATAGTATTTTAAGTCGTGTTCCCAGATTATCACTTCTTGGGGAACTTCTCCGTATATCACCCCCTCTTCTACATCCAAACCCTCTACCCTTTTCGCTATCTCGTTTATCTTTTCATAAATGCCCTTAGGTTTTAATAGATCTATCAAGGTTTCGATTATTACATCCCTGAATTGATTCATTCCGTATGTTGTAAATTCGATAGCAAGATAGTTCCCGTAAACGTCAACTATTAAACCCGGGAGAAGGTCTCCTTCGGAGTGAATAAGTCTGTAAGCGTTGCTGTTTATATAAAGCCTCTTTCTATATTCATAAGCTTCTTTTATTCTCTTTCTGATTAAGTCGGAAGATATAGGTTCCTTTTTATCAAAGGAAAGAATTCTTATAGCTATGTTTACTTCCGGGTTTATATAACCGTATCCGAGAAACTTTCCGTTTACGTCCCTTACTGCCACAATCTCCCCTTTTTTAGGTCTTCTAGAGAACGATGCAATTTCTGCCCTGTAGACCCATGGGAAGAATCCCTTAATTCTGTCTTCTACTCCGGGTTTTACCCTTACTTGAAGCATAGTATTATCTTACGGTAAATTATAAGACGTGTTTATACTCCCATTTATGGCAATATGAAGATAACAGTTATATAAAATAAAATACACAAGGGGGTTTTATCTTCTCATTCTCTTTAAACTCCTCGTAAATTTTTTCAATCTCTTTGGAAAAGATCTCTTTGAGGGGTGAGAGCAAAAGCAAGAAGTTAAAACCAGTGAGAGGTATCCTATCTCTTGAGATACTAAGGATTACCCTCCTCAAAGCCTCCTTTCCCCTTCCTACAGCTGGGGAATCCCCTCCTTCTCCTTCTTTATCTCCTTGGGTTCTACCTCCCCCAAAAACCTCAAATTCCTTCTATCCTTTTAGAACCTACAAAAAACTCCGGCTTACAAAATGTTTATCTTCAAGGTATGCCCTTTTAAATAACGTTTTATTTCCCTTAACCGTATGTAAATTTTTACTTACATTAATTCTATGCTGATAAAACCGAACGATATTCAAAAAGTGGGAAATCTTCTTATGGATACGGTTCACGAGGAGGAAATTAGACTCCTGAATGAGCTTTATGAAGCTCTCACAAAAAAGGAAATAAATAGGATTGATACCTTTATGGATGAACTTCTGGTGGATTTGGAAGACCATTTTACGACAGAAGAAGAGTTAATGCGGGAGTTTGAATTCTTTGCATATCCTATGCACAAGGTTGAGCACGACCAAATGCCTCAGCGCTTTAAAGAGATTTACAACGCATGGAAGAAGAATAAAAATCCCGACGCAGTTATAAGGTTTTTAAAAGATGAGATGATACCGTGGCCCAAAAGCCATGTGGCACGATGGGACTCAACAACAGCTCAACAGCTAGGTGATAGAAATAAAATTTTATGGAAATAGGTGGGATTATTAAAAAAAATCTTATTTTCATAAGTGCGGAAATTTTAGCGTTCGTATTTGCAAAACGTTTCGAAGGGGAAATCAAAAAGAAATATCAACAGAATAAGTAATTAAGTTGTTCTCCTTTAAAATTTCATAAACTCTTACTATTGGCAATCCCATGACAGTGTAAAAGTTCCCGTGGATTTTTTCAACAATTGTAGCTCCGAACCCTTGAACTCCATAAGCTCCGGCCTTGTCCATAGGCTCTCTCGCCTTTATATAGTTCATAATTTCTTTATCGCTGAGGCTTCTGAATTTAACCTTTGCGACATCGTGCAGTACAACTTTTCTAAAGGGAGTTAGTATTGCCACTCCGGTAACAACTTTATGCCATCTTCCCGATAACTTCCTGAGAATGGCAAACGCTTCTTCCTCGCTTCTCGGCTTTCCTATAATCTCTTTACCGAGGAAAACAAGAGTATCAGCTCCGATTACCACAGAATTCCTGTTTTGCTTCCATACAGCTATGGCTTTTTCCCTTGCTAATTTTCTTGCCGTGAGAATGGGTTTCCCCTCTACTTTTCCTTCCCTTATTTTTGCAGGTATTATTTCAAACCTTAAACCCAGTAGGGAAAGAATCTCAATGCGGCGAGGAGAAGAAGATGCCAGAATTATTTTCATTTTTCTAATTTCTTAAATACAAGTGTGGCATTAGTACCTCCAAAACCGAATGCATTCGAAAGGGCAACCTTTACCGGATACTCAACCGCTTTGTTCGGAACGTAATCTAAATCACACTCAGGATCCGGTTTCTCAAGGTTTATAGTAGGAGGTATGATTCCCGTTTCAATAGTTTTTACAGTAGCTACAGCTTCCACCGCTGCAGCGGCTCCGAGAAGGTGTCCTATCATGGATTTATTTGAGGAAATTTTTAACCTATAGGCATGTTCACCGAACAACTCCTTAATAGCCATGGTTTCCGTTCTATCGTTAAGAGGTGTAGACGTTCCATGAGCATTTACATAGCCAACCTCTTCAGGTTTTATATTTCCATCTTCTAAAGCCAGTTTCATACACTCATAAGCCCCTTCTCCACATTCATGAGGAGAAGTTATATGATAAGCATCGTCAGTAGCTCCGTATCCGACGAGTTCAGCGTATATTTTTGCTCCCCTCGCTTTAGCCCTTTCGTATTCCTCAAGAATAAGTATCCCCGCGCCTTCTCCCATTACAAATCCATCTCTATCTCTGTCAAAGGGTCTTGATGCCTTCTGAGGTTCATCGTTTCTCATAGAAAGAGCCTTCATAGAAGCAAATCCTGCAACTCCTAAAGGCGTAATTGCTGCTTCCGTTCCCCCTGCAATTGCTATATCTATATCTCCCTTCTGTATAAGTCTGAAAGCGTCCCCTATAGCGTGATTTCCGGTAGCACATGCTGAGGTAACGCAGTAATTGGGTCCCTTAAATCCCCATCTAATTGCTACCAGACCAGCAGCCATGTTGGATATTCCGTAAGGAATAAAGAACGGAGATACTTTTCTAGCTCCTTTCTCTCTGAGAATTAGAGTCTGTTCCTCTATGTCTTTTAATCCGCCTATTCCCGTACCTATAATTACCCCCACTTTGTACGGGTCATATTTGCTTTCGAGTAGTCCACTGTCTTCGAGAGCTTCCTTCACCGCGGCTATGGCAAATTGAACAAAACGAGAGGTCTTTCTGGCCTCCTTCTTATCCATAAATTCTTCCGGGTTAAAATCCTTTACCTCCGCTGCAATCTTCACGGGAATGCCGTATTGGTCGGGATTAAAACTCTTTATGTAGTCTATCCCACTTACACCTTTTACCAGATTTTCCCAGAATTTATTTACACCTGTACCTATGGGAGTTACTGCACCTATTCCTGTAATTACTACTCTTCTTCTCATCCTCCTACCTTTTCTTTAAGGTATGCCATTACATCCCCAACGGTTTGCATCTTTTCAGCATCCTCGTCGGGAATTTCTATTCCGAACTCTTCTTCAAAAGCCATAATAAGTTCAACTACATCCAAGGAATCTGCTCCTAAGTCTTCAATGAATTTAGCCTCGGGAGTTATTTTTTCTTTTTCAACTCCCAATTGTTCTGCAATAATTTCCTTAACCTTCTCTTCTAAACTCATTGCCTACCTCCTTTAAAACATTCCTCCATTTACATGAATTGTTTCACCTGTTATATAACTTGCTAAATCTGAGCACAAAAATAAAACTACGTTGGCAACCTCTTCAGGGCTCCCGAATCTTCCCAAAGGTATCTGTTCCTTATACTTCTGTTTGATATCTTCTGACAAAACCGCCGTCATATCAGTTTCTATGAAACCGGGAGCCACAGCGTTTACCAAAATATTTCTAGGAGCGAGTTCCTTTGCGAGAGATTTCGTAAATCCTGTGAGTCCTGCCTTCGTGGTTGAGTAATTCGCTTGCCCTATATTTCCTGTAAAACCGACAACTGAAGATATGTTTATTACCCTACCCCACCTCTGTTTAATCATCTTTTTTATTGCATTCTGGGTTACTATAAATGTGCCGGTTAAGTTTACTTTTAATACCTCCTCCCAGTCTTGAAGATTCATTCTGAGAAAGAGTTTATCCCTGGTTATTCCCGCATTGTTTACCAGGATATCTATACCTTTAAATTGGGAGTAAATTTCTTCAAAGGCTTTGTTTATACTTTCCTCTTCCAAGAGATTCATCTCCACACCGAGGGTTTTTACAGAATACTTCTTAGATATTTCTTCAGCTACCGCTTTAGCCCTTTCCCCCGATGTTCCGGTTATTATTACGGAACTTCCAGCGGAAGCTAATTTTTCCGCTATAGCTTTGCCTATTCCCCGTGTTGAGCCGGTTATCAGGGATACTTTTTCGTCAAGGCGTATTTCCATTATGACTTTGTAATTATAGCAAAGTTTTAATTAGATTGCTATATTCTTTATAAAAGGGATATGATTTTTATAGTTCTACTTACAATTTTTTTAGCTTCATGTTCTACAAAAGTTGAAGAAAAGAAAAAATATACATATAGGTTTCCTAAAACTTATGAAGTACCGAAACCCTCAAGGGGAAGCCTGTATACCGTGCCCCAAAATGCATACCTATACGGTTCGGTGAGAGCTTCACAGGTAGGGGATGTTATATACATTAAGGTGGTAGAAAGTATAAACGCTATAGAAAGTGTTTCCTCAAATATAGGAAGAAGTGCCTCCTTTACTAACGCCATAACTTCCTTCTTCGGTATACATCCCTCTACCCTGAAGAATCTCGGGGCTGGGGGTAAATCTTCCTTCACCTCGAAGGGCGGGAGTAAGTATCAGCAAACAGGAGTTTTGACTACGACTCTTGCGGGAAGAGTGGTAAAAGTTTTCC
>DQTK01000124.1 GCA_015662815.1 Aquifex aeolicus
ATTATCTTGATCCAAAATTATCCAATCATATGTATATAAAATATCATCAGGAAGGGGAGAATTTTTATAAAAAAACAAAACACACTCTGGTTTAGCAATCCCAAATGTAATTGTGCTAATTAGGGTTAACAAAAGTCTTGTAAAGTATCTCATTTAAAAACCTCCTAAGCATTATCTTTCCTACAATCAATGCTATAAGCAGGGATAAAACATATCCGTATCCGTAGTAATAAGGACCTAAAAGTTGAGTAACAAGACTGAAAACAAGATTGCCGATTGCAAAAACAAAATTCGTTATGAGCATTTCCTTTCTTCTATCAAAATATGAGAGTAAAGAAAATATTACCATGAAACCTAAGTGTAGAAGTGCTCCTACAGATAGAATATTTAAAAGGGGAATATAAAGAAGAGGAATATTTAAGAGTTTAAGTAATTTTTCTTCTAAAAATACAAATACTATTAGAGCAATCCCTTGTATTCTTAGTGTTTCATAGTAAACAGCTTGCGCTTTTTCTATCATTTTATTGGCCAATCTATATAAATCCTCTAGTTTTCCGGAACCTCTTACCGCCTTGTAGAAATTGTCGTACTCTGTAAAAAACTTAATCTCTATTTTAAGAAAGAGAACAGCTATTCCCGGGATAAGAGAAATATAAGCTAAGATTACCGGAATATCGTAGACTATCGAAAACCTTATATTTTCAAATATATTTTCCCCCGTAAGGGGATTAAACCAGAATATAAACTTATCTATCCATATAGCAAAGTTATAAAAAAAGCCTATTAAAGCCAAAGAGTAGAAGCTTTTATCTTTTCTTAAGAAATCCCATTCAATGAGTTTATCTGAGGGATAGTCAATAATCATCTTTATCATAAGTAGGATGAGAAGTATAACTTGTCCTATGTAGAAAGAAAAAAAACTCCATATAAGACCGTAATGTAAGCTAAATAGTAAAGATAAACCTATAATAGTATAACTTATAAAAAATGATAATAGTATATATTTATAAGTTCTAAAAGCTGTCAGTAATGCGTTTGTAATCCATATACCACTTAATACTGCAATTGTAAGGGAAAATA
This sequence comes from Aquifex aeolicus, assembly GCA_015662815.1. Classification (GTDB taxonomy): domain Bacteria; phylum Aquificota; class Aquificia; order Aquificales; family Aquificaceae; genus Aquifex; species Aquifex aeolicus_A. Next base: position 1,081 of record DQTK01000124.1, read on the forward strand.
TTACATTGTAATAGTATGGTAGCTCCTTGAATAAGTACAAAGAAATTATAAGTGAAATAACAAAACTGAATCCCATAGATAAGACTAAAGCTCCGAAGTAGTTTGGGAGCAGTTGTTTTAGTTCCTTTCTGAAAAATCTATCAGCTACATACCTTGTAAACATAAGTTGTAAAGGGCCGGAAAGTATCATACTGATTGCAACAGTGTAAGTAATATAGACTTGATATATTATATGCATATGTGAATCCGTTGTGAGAGCCTTAGCTAATGCTGAAAACAAAAATATGCTTGATACTGCTATTATCCAGTTACCGCTACTTAGGAAAGCAGAATATCCAGTAGCTACAAATAGATTTATCAGACTTTCTTTTTTGAGTATTTTCCTGAGTTCTATAGATATACCTGCCATGATTAGCTTCTTATTAAACTCTCATAGACATTTCTATAGCTATTTATAAAACTATCGAAAGAGTAAAATTTGTTTACACGTTTTATGGCTGTAAGTCTACATCTTTTCCAAAGTTCCATATCTGTCAGTAGTTCATAATAAGCTTCAGCTATTTTCTCGGGATTACCTACAGGTGTAACTTTTCCCGCTTTTCCAAGACATATATCTTCATCGTTCAAACCGCCGTAAATTAACTGGCGACATGATCCTACGTCTGTTGCTACACAAGGAATTCCCCATGAAAACGCTTCCAGGATAACCATCGGCATGCCTTCACTTATGGAAGTTAAACTAACAATACCCACTTTTGGAAGTATATTGTCTATACGTTGAAATCCAAGAAATTTTACTTTATCCTCAACTCCGAGGGCATTAACCATAAGCTTACATTCCCTAACATAGTCACGGTCTTCCTCCTCCGGGCCTACTATCCAACCTTCTGCATGTGGATATTTGTCAATTAAAATCTTCATGGCCTTTATGAAAGTTTTTATATCTTTAATAGGAGTAACCCTACCTATAAGTGCTACTATAGGAGGAATACTTTTGAGTTCTTCTATTTCAATACTAATATCTTTCCTTGTCTTAACACCGTTCGGGATTACCCCGGTTTTTTCAGGGGGACAACCTAACTTTATTTGAACTTGTCTTGCATCTTCAAATAGCGAAAACACTTTATCCGCTTTAATATAAGCTATCCTTCCGAGATTTAGGAAAAAGTTTATCCAAAGTTTTTTAATTTCATCTATATCGTATTTGGGTACTAATGCTCCGGAAATTTGTCTTGTCCAATGAGCATTTAAAATATCTATTTTTCGTTCTCTTGTGTATATACCATGTTCAGTAATTATAAAAGGTATACCTTTATGTTTCTTAAGCAAAGCACCCAAAAATCCAGCATATCCGGTAGACGGACTATGAATAAGTTTTATTTCTTTATCCAGTACATCGTATATAGACTTAACAACTACCCATAATGGAGAAAGTATATTCCTTACAGTCCAAAAAAAATCAATGAAAGGCATCTCTGAAGAAAGTTCTGTGTATAAGTTTTCCATCATTTCGAAGGTTTGTTTACCATAAAGGAAATGGGAAAAGGGTATTTTTTTCTCATAAAAGTCTATAGAAATTATTTCTTCAGGAATTTTCATATTTTCTTTAAGGAATACTTTGAGCTTGCAAACATCTTCTGAACCCTTTATATATTCAGCTTTTGGTTGTTCAGATTTTGAAAATAAAAAGTATGTACTTAGAAAAACCAGATTATTGGGAAGCTCATATTTAATACCTTCGTAATCTTCTTCTCTGGAGCCCAGGAATAAAATACCGAAATTTATATCAGGCATTCCTGTTATTATCTGATGTATCCATGTAGAGACTCCTCCTCTTATGAATGGATACGTCCCCTCTACTATAAACAACACATCTATGGGGATTTTTTTATCAATTATCACTCTCATATCCAAGTCTTAAGTATTGATACTGTTCTAGGATTTGTAATAATAATATCTTTAAATTTTCCCATTATTTTAATAATAGAAGAGAAATCCTTTAAGTTATAAAAAGCTTCCAATAGATAAGGTATTACTCTTTCAGGAGGAAAACCAAGATTTATAGCTTTTAACAAAGCTTCTTTGGCTTTTTCGTATTCTCCCAGTTTAATATATATCCTTCCCATAAGGAAAAAGAGTTTTGATTCTTCCTTAATTTCAAGAGAACGTTTTACATAATTTAGGGACTCTTTTAAATAAAATTCCTCTAACTCTTTATCTGCTATACCTAAGTATACAAATTCCCAATACATTTCCGCTAATGAGGATAATAAATTAAAGCGCTGTGCATTATTATTTGTTAGCTTCAAAGATTGCTTAAGCATGGATATGTTTTCAAAAAGTCTTTTTTCAATAGCATTAATAGTAGAAAATGATAATAGCCTTATCTCATCGTTGTTAGCGGATATAGCTCTTTTCAATAAATTAATAGATGCCGGATGAAGAAATTGTCTTAAGTAAAATACAGTTTTTAGGTTTAAATTTAGAACAGAGGATTCTCCTAACTTTCTGCCCTGGAATGTCACCTGAGGAATATCCTTTAAGTTTATAGGTTCATAGATTAAAGAATATTCCTCCTTTTTTTCTTTGGTAAACAAAAAAGTGATGTATAAAATGGATGCCAATATAAATCCTGCGGGTCCTGAAAAGAAAATGATAAGTGTAAAGAATCCTAATATATTTCCTTTTATTTTTTTGGGAAAGAAGAATTTTAAAATTAGTGCTAAAATGAAAGAGCTAAGAATATGAAAAATAAAATAAAGAAAAACAAAATTTTCATCAAACATTTATGCTTACCTCCTGCAAACAGTTGATAGTTTTGTTATCAAGTCGTATTATATATAATCAAATTAAACAGGCTCTTGAGCTCCTCTATAACTTCTATCCGCTAAAACCCTATGCTTACCAATTTGACTGAGTTTTTCTATTAGTTCTTTTGCTCCATACTCCCCTTATTTTACTTTTTCTCACCCGGCGTATTCCTCTTTTTCTTTAAATTAATTAATTATGATTGTAGGAAAATTCCCTGAGCTAAGAGCAAGAAGACTAAGGAAAAATGAAAACATACGCAAGCTCGTAAGAGAAACCAGAATTACCCTCGATGACCTTATATATCCAATCTTTGTCATATACGGGAAAAATATCGTTGAAGAAGTACCCTCTATGCCGGGAGTCTACAGGTATTCGGTGGATAAGGTTGTCGATGCAGTGAAAGAAGTAAGAGATTTAGGAATTCTGGCGATAATTCTATTTGGTATACCTGAGCATAAAGACGAAGTGGGTTCTGACACCTGGAGTGAGGAAGGTATAATTCAAAAGGCTTTGAGGAAAATAAAATCGGAAGTTCCTGATATATATGTGATTACGGATGTATGCTTTTGTGAATACACTTCCCACGGGCATTGCGGAGTTCTTCACGACCACGAGGTGGACAACGACCTTACCCTTGAAAATCTTAAAAAACAGGTTGTTTCCCACGCTGAGAATGGTGCGGATATGGTTGCTCCTTCGGGAATGATGGACGGAATGGTAAAGGCTATAAGGGAAGCTCTGGATGAAGCGGGTTTCAAACATATACCTATAATGGCGTATTCGGCAAAATTTGCTTCGGCATTCTACGGACCTTTCCGGGATGCGGCTGAAAGTGCTCCCGCATTCGGAGACAGAAGAAGCTATCAAATGGATCCTGCAAATTCAAGGGAAGCTTTGAAAGAGGTTCTTATGGATGTAGAAGAAGGAGCGGATATCGTTATGGTAAAACCTGCACTGGCTTACTTAGATATAATTTCAAAGGTAAAAGAAAATGTTCTTGTTCCTGTATGTGCATATAATGTAAGCGGTGAGTATTCCTTAATAAAAGCTGCAGGAAAATTAGGATGGGTGGATGAAAAAAGAGTTATGTGGGAAACACTTCTATCTATAAAGAGGGCGGGAGCGGATATGATAATAACCTACTTTGCTAAAGATATAGCCAATATGATAAACAAAGGAGAGGTGTGAGATGCGGCTGTACGGTATACCCTCTGAGGACAGGGCGGAAGAAATTACAGAGAACATAAAGGAAGGTGAATGGGTATCTCAGGATTTAAAGGAGGGAATAAAAGAACTGCTCTCTTCAGAAGAGGCGAAAAATAAATTCAAGGAGCTTATTCAACAAGTAAGGAAATGGAAGGAGGAGATGAGTACGCTTACCCAGTACACGGTATTTATCTTTATAGATAATTCTCAAAATCCCAATGCTATAAAGATATATGACACTTCTTCACTTGGATGCGGGACAAATCTCATACCTGAAAGGTGGAGAATTTACCGAAAGGAACTTGAGGGTGAGTTCGGTGATAATTAAAGTAATTCCGGTAGGACCTATAGCGGTAAATTGCTCAATAGTAGCTGACCAGACTTCGGGGGAAGCTGTAATAATAGACCCGGGAGCGGAAGCCCATAAGATTTTGGAAAGCCTAAATGATTTTAAGGTCGTAGGCATAGTAGCCACTCACGGCCATATAGACCACGTAGGACAAGTAGGGAAGCTGAAGAAAATCTTTGATGTTCCCTTTTATATGAATCCCCTTGATAATTTTTTGATAAACGACGAAATATGGAGCGGTTTTGCCACTTATATAGGTGCGGTACCTTGCCCTGAACCAGACGTGTCGATAAAGGAAGGAGACGAAATAAAGGTAGGGAACCTAAGGTTTAAAGTTTTGCATACACCCGGACATACACCCGGTCTTTGCTGTCTCTACAATGAGGAAAATAAAGTTCTTATAGCGGGAGATCTGCTGTTTAAAGGAAGTGTGGGAAGATGGGATTTGCCCGGAGGTAATCTTGAAGAACTCAAAAAATCCGTAAAGAGAGTTTTAACCGAACTTCCCGAAGATACACTCGTTATATGCGGGCATTACGACGAGACAACTATAGGACAGGAGAGGGCTTTTAATCCGTTTGCGGGAGAATTAATCGGTGAATAGGACTGTAGTGCTCGAACACGTTTACAAGGAGATAAACGGAAGAGAAATTCTGAAAGATATAACCTTCGACGTAAAAGAAGGGGAGATTTTTTCAATAATAGGGAGAAGCGGTAGCGGTAAAACTTCTATAACAAAGTTAATAGTGGGGCTTTGGAAACCGACAAAAGGAAAAGTAGTAGTATTCGGTAAAGAAATTCCTAAAATTTCAAAGACAGAACTTGAGGAGGTGAGAAAACAAATAGGTTATGTATTTCAAGAAGGAGCTCTATTTGATAGCTACAAAGTTTGGGAAAACGTTGTCTTTTACTATCTGGAAAAGGAAAACCGTCCGAAAGATGAACTAATGGATTTAGCGCTTGAAAAATTAAGAATGGTAAACCTCGACGAAAGGGTTTTAGACCTTTATCCGTCGGATCTTTCGGGAGGGATGAGGAAAAGGGTTGCTATAGCGAGGGCTCTTGCAACGGAACCCAAGCTTGTAATCTACGATGAGCCTACCTCTGGACTTGACCCAATAACGAGTAGAAGAATAGATGAACTTGTTGTAGAGTTGAGGGGGAAAACGGGTAGTACTGCACTTATAGTAACCCATGATATGATTTCTGCTTTTACCATATCCGATAGAGTTCTCGTTATAAGGGAAGGAAAAATTAGAGCTATAGGAAAGCCCGAGGAAGTCATTAAAAATCCGGACCCTTATATTCAATCTTTTGTAGGTGATATAAAAGACTGTTTGAAAACTCTACACATTTAAAATAAGCTTTATGTTCAAAAATCCCATTTTTATTCATGGTTGGGCTTTCTCTTCTCGTATTTTTGATAGGTTTAGCGGGATAAAGTACGACTTGCCCGGACACGGCAGGAACAAAAACAGCTATTCGGGAATAGATAGAATCCTTCAGGAAATCTTTTCACTTACCTCAACGAAGCACGACATAGTTGGATGGTCTTTGGGGGGAAGTTTGACTCTTTTATTTGCTTACCGATTTCCCTCCAGGGTAAACAGGATTTTCCTGATAGGAACTACTCCTTTCTTTAGGGGAGCATGGAAAGAAAAGAATATAAGAGCTATGAAACTTCTGATAAAAAAGGGAGGTATAAAAGCCTTTAGAAAATTGGCTTACGGAGATTTTGAGGATTTCTTTGAGGAAAAGAACGGAATGAAACTCCTAGAGGATTATATAAACCTCAATTTATACCCTATTCTTTCTCATATAAAGCAGGAGGTGTATATACTTCACGGCGTGGAGGATAAAATAGTACCTCCTAAAGAAGCTTTTAGGCTTCACAAATTCTTAAGATGTTCTAAATTAATTCTTCTCGGCGGAGGACATTTCCCTATTAGAGATGAAGAACACTTTAAGTTTTCAATTCTCAAGAGCTGTTGAGACTTACGAAGAGTGGGCGCTTCCTCAAAGGGAGTCTGCCCGTCTGCTGGTAGAGTTTATAAATCCCAGAGGTAAAGTATTGGATTTAGGATGCGGAACCGGTTTTGTTTCCGAGTATTTAGAAAACTGCGAGGTTTTAGGACTGGATATTTCTCCCAAAATGGTAGAAGTATATAAAGAGCGCCACGGCATTGCAGTTCTTGGTAATGCAGAAAATCTCCCTTTTAAGGATAAAAGTTTTGACTACGTTGTGAGTAATTTCTCCCTTCACTGGACTGATTGGAAAAAGAGTATTTCTGAAGCCATAAGGGTTGCTAAAGTTTGTGTGGGAATAGCGATGCCGGTAAAGGGAAGTGTAAGTTTTTCTTCTTTCCCTTTTCCCGATGAAGAAGACATCTTAAATACTTTTTTCCCGAAAGAATACAAAATTCTAAATATGGAAATCCCCTTTGAAGGTTTGGACCTGATAAAGTTTTTTCATTATACGGGAACTGCAAATTATAAGGGAAAAAATAAGCTAAAGACAAGGGTGGAACTCTTAAAGCTTGCAAAAAGCATAAAAGGAGAATACTTTAGAATGCTATTTCTGAAAATTACATTAACTTAGCTCGTAGGTATTTTCCCTTTATGGATTAAATGTCATACATTCCTCAAAATATTTACCAAGTTTGTTGCTACCTGACTGTTGGGAACAACTAAGTCCACACCCAAATTCTGTGCTTCCTGTATTAATGGAAGGTTTTTGTGCCCGCAGTATCCTATAACCTTTGCTCCCTTTTCCTTTAGTTCTTTGGATATTTCAAGGCCCTTAGGTGATTCGAGATTAACAAGGGCTATACAATTTCATCAACGTTCTCTCTATTTACCAACTGAACCCCTAAGGCTTTTAGTTGATTTTTTATTTTTGAAGATATAATCAGATTAGTATCGTACAGAAATACTTTCATGCTGTGTATTGTGCTACCTCTTTTCTTTTGAGTCTCTGGGATTCCTCAATTTCAGCGAGTTTTTTAACGAGCTTGTAGTTTAGACTATGGCCTCCTCTGAAGGAGTAAATTTTTCCCTTTACAGGTTTTCCCAATAGGTATAAATCTCCGACTATGTCAAATACTTTATGTCTTACAGGTTCATCTTTAAATCTCAATCCGTCAGGATTGTGAACTTTTTCCTTACCGAGAACCAGTGTATTTTTCAAGCTCCCACCTTTTCCTAAGCCTGCTTTCTTTATATACTCTATTTCCCAATCAAAACAGAAAGTTCTTGCCAAAACGATTTCTTCTTCATTCCCTTCAAAGAAGGTAAAACTTTGCTTCCCGAGGAAGTTATTAAATTCACCTTCGTAGGTTATCTCAAGAGATTCAGAAGGTTCAGCCTTTACATAAGCTTTTCCGTTAAGAATTTCAACTGAACCCTTTATTTCAAAGTATTCAACTTCTCTATTTTGGTAAACCGTAGAATCTTTCAAAACCCTGTAGAATTCTTGTCCGCTTCCATCCAAGATGGGAATTTCCGGACCATTTACTTCTACGGTTAAATTTGTAATCCCAAGCAAGTGTAAAACCGCAAGAAGGTGTTCAACTGTTTTTATAACTACTCCTTCCCTTCCCAAATCTGTAGAGTGATTTGTATTTACTACGAATCTATAATTAGCCGGAATAAAGGTTCCTTCCTTATAAAATCTTATACCTTTTCCTTCCTCTTCTGGGTGAAGTAATATTCTTGTCTTTTCGCCGGTGTGTATTCCTATTCCTTCGAACATTAAAGTTTCTCCTATAGTTTTCTCTCTCACCATACCGTATTTTTAAATTGCAAAATTTATGCCATAGATTTTAACAGTTTAATGATATATTCTGTGCTGGGTTTTTGAGGTATGAGAACCTCTTTGACGTTAAAGTGGTAAAGGCTCTCTTTTGTAGTTTTTCCTATGGCTATGTATTTGAGCTTGAGTTTCTCCTTACCGATTCTGTGCTTTTGCAAATTTGCAAAAAAGGCTTTAACTGCAGAAGGGCTGTAAAATACTATAAAATCTCCCTTAAGTTTTTCAAAGAGAAAATTCTCATCGTAAAGCACGGGTTCTACCGTATACACGTCTATCGGAAAAGGGGTAAAGTTTTCTCTTCGGAGGAATTCAATTAATTCATTTTTTCCTATTTTTGAACGGGGAATCAGTACTTTTCCCTTTCGGAGTTTCTTAAATAGCCTTATGAGTCCTTTTACGTTTTCTTCGTCGGGTATTAAATCAGCTTTGTAGCCATATTTCTTCAGCTCTTCCGCCGTTTTTTTTCCCACCACAACGATTTTTGCCTTATCTACAATTTGTTCCTTTTCAAGAAAATATTTGATTGCACGCTTGCTTTGGAAAACTATATAGTCATAATCACTCGAGGGAAGTTTGAAGTCAAGAGAGGTAGCTTTTATCAGAGGAAGTCCTATAACCGTAAAACCCTCCTTCTTAAAAAGCTTTTTATCTTTCTCTATGTCTTCTTCTTCACGGGTGAGAATTATTTTCATAATGGTATAGATTCAGCATACTTCCTTGCTAACTTAAAGAACTTTTCTGCCCTTGCTTTTGCTTCCCTTTTTTCCTCTTCTTTCAAACCGGGGTCATCTAGAAGGAAAGAGTTTACTTTGCCTCGAACGTAAGCCCTGTAGCATTTGAAGAAGGGAAGCATAATCTCAAAATCTTCGTCCTTTGTAAATTCTCTGTATGTCTCTTCGTACGCTTTTGCCAAATCTTCTCTCCCAAAGTATTCCAGTTCCATAGAAAGGAAACACATGTCGTTTAAAACATCACCGTATCTAAAACGGTCATTAAACTCAATACAGTCAAAAATACATATACCTTTTTCTAAAAAGGCTACATGTTCTGTTCTTATATCTCCATGACCATCCCTAATCTTACCCTCGATTATTCTTTTTTCAAACAAACCTTTGTAAACTTTGTAAAACCTGTTGGTTTTATTCTTGATAAATTCATAATCCTCCTTATCTATTGTCAATCCTATGTATTTCTCTGTTTGGGAAAAGTTTTCATCTGTGTTAAATTTCATAATCTCAATCTTCCCAAACTCATCAACTCTTTTTGCCTTTTGGTGAAAGCTTGCTATTACCTGGGCTACCTTTATTAAATCTTCTTTTGTTGAACTATCCAGTCTATTGGAGAGTACTCTATCTTCGGGAATTCTTCTCATTTTCACGGCATATTCTACAACGTTAGTATCCTTTTCAATAATCCACTCACCGTTTTCTTCACTAATGGGAACCACTCCTAAATAAATCCATTTGCATAATCTCCGATTCAAATCCACTTCCTTATAACACATTTCCTTTCTCTTTTCTAAAGTAGAGTAATCCAAGAATCCGAAGTTTACCGGTTTCTTAATCTTGTAAACCACGTCGTAAAGGATTAAAACCCAAGACGTATGAGTTTGAACTACGTGTGCACCTAACTTTTCCGCGAGCCTAAATACCCTCTCCACCAAAATTTATTTTAAAGGCATTTTAACGTTAAATAAACAAAGCTCTTTAACAAAGCCTCTTCCTTATCTTCTTAAACAGTGGGGTAATGAAAATGCACAATATATCACACCAAGCCCATCATACAATCCATGTCGAGCATTCGAAATCCACTTCTTACTCTGCCAAGAAGGGAATTCTTATCAGAAATAGATTAGCTCTTGAAAGAGCAAAAGACGTTAACGCAATGGTTTTTGATAAAACAGGAACACTGACGGAAGGAAAATTCGGAGTAAGTAAAATAATAAGCTCTATTAACAATAAAGAGTTTTTAAAAATTGTTGCTTCTATAGAAATAAGAATAAAGGATGTAGCTAAGGTCGTAGAAGTTCCCGCTTACAGGATGGGAGTTGCAGATTTCAACAGAATGGGAGACATAGTAGGTGACATAGTTATTATGCGTTTCGGAGCCGATGCGTATAAAGTAATTAAAAATATTAAAGAGAAGATAGAAGAAATAAAGAAGGGATTACCCGAGGATGTAAAGATAGTTCCCGTTTACGATAGGTCAACTCTCATAAAGAGGGCAATAGATAATTTGAAAAGTAAGCTAATAGAAGAATCCATAGTAGTTCTGACAATAGTAGGGCTATTTTTATTCCACCTTCCGAGTGCCATTGTCATAATTATCTTTCTGATTTTGTCCATACTTGCCACATTTATAGCTATGAACCACTTGGGAATAACCTCAAACATAATGTCTCTGGGCGGAATAGCTATAGCTATAGGAACTATGGTTGATGCAGCGATAGTTCTGGTTGAAGATATTCACAGAAGACTGGAAGAAGGCAAGGGTCTAAGAGATGCAATAATACTTTCATCAAAAGATGTAGGAAAGCCTATATTCTTTGCACTTCTCATAGTTACCGTATCCTTTGTTCTCCTTTTTGTCCTTGAAGGTCAGGCATGTAGATTATTCAATCCTTTGGTTGCTACAAAAACACCTTCTATGTTTCTTGTCCGTTGTGGCAGATATAGTAAAGAGAGAAAGCCCTGTAAGTATAAAGTCGGAGAATGGTTTGCTTGTAAGCTACGTGTTTATAACTCCCGACCCTGAAGTTGATATGGGAACGGTAATAGAAATAGCAGACAAAATTCTAAAGGAAAAACTTCATCTCCCCAAGGGATACTATTACGAATGGAGTGGCCAGTTCGAATATTGGAAAAAAGCTGTTGAAAACTTAAAGGTTATAGTTCCAATAGTCATTCTCTCCATAGTATTACTCGTTTGGTTTACATTCAACAAGATTTTTGAAACCTTATTGGTACCTATGACGCTTTCCGTAGCCACTTTTGATGGATTTCTTCTTATGTACCTTCTGGACTACAACATTTCCATAGCTAGTATAGCCGGATTTCTCGCACTTCTTGGTATCGCAGTGAAAATGGGAACAGTTATGGTGGTTTATATTCAAAACGTTTTAAAGGAATCCCCAAAGAATTACGGTAAGGAAGAAGCCTTTGAAGCTATATACCACGGTGCGGTAAAGAGGATAAGACCCAAATTTATGACCTTTAGTGTTATACTTATGAGATTACTTCCCATATTATACGGACATGGTACGGGAAGTGAGGTTATGTCCAGAATAGCAACTCCTATGGTAGGCGGAATAATATCAACAATAGTTATAGTTTTGTTATTCATTCCAGCTCTCTATGCGATATATATGGATTTCAAAAGTAAACTGAAGTTGCGTGCATAGGGCGATTTTTACAGAAGCCCGTATTTTTTGAGAATAGCTTCCGGCTCTTTTCTTCTTAGGGAACGAAGAACTTAAAAATAAAACTAATTACCTTAAGTGTTAAACTAACACTATGTTTACAAAAGTAAACAGCGGGGGATTGTGGGGAATTGAAGGTTTTCCCGTAGAGGTTCAGGTAGATTTATCTCCCGGGCTTCCAGTTTTCAATATCGTAGGACTTCCGGATAGTTCAGTCAGAGAAGCAAAGGAAAGGGTAAGAACTGCTATAAAGAACTCGGGTTTTGCTTTTCCACTAAAGAGGATTACCGTAAATCTTTCACCTTCTGACAGAAAGAAACAAGGGACTTTTTACGACCTACCGATGGCTCTGGGAATTTTAGAAATTAATGGGGTTTTAGAAACAAAGGATTTCGTAATCTTAGGTGAACTTTCTCTGGACGGAAATCTAAAAAAAGTAAACGGAGTTCTAGCTGTATTAATCTCTTTAAAACAAAAAGGATTTACAAAGTTTATTATCCCCAAAGAAAATGCAGGAGAAGCCGGTTTAATCTCCGGTATAGAAATTTACGCCTTTGGACATCTTAGAGAAGTTGTTGAGTTCCTTCAAGGAAAAGTAAAAAATAACCCATTAAAGATAAGTATTCCTTCGGGAGAGGATAATTTTGAGGAAGACCTTTTAGACGTTAAAGGTCAAACTTTGGCAAAAAGGGCTTTAGAAATCTCCGCAGCCGGATTTCATCACATTCTTTTTGTCGGAAGTGCCGGAGCTGGTAAGTCTATGCTTGCAAAGAGAATAAAAACCATAGCTCCTCCCATGGAATTTGAAGAGATTTTGGAAGTTTCAAAAATTTACAGCGTGGTGGGACTTCTGGAATATGGATTAATTACAACACGACCCTTTCAAGCTCCCCATCATACAAGCTCTGAGGTTGCTCTAATAGGAGGAGGTAATCCCCCAAAACCCGGAGTCATATCTTTAGCCCATAAAGGCTATTTACTCCTCGACGAGATGGCGGAATTCCCACGGAAGACTCTGGAATCCTTAAGGCAACCCCTTGAAGATGGAAGAGTTCAGGTGAGCAGGGCAAGTTTTTCCGTTACCTTTCCCGCAGAGTTTACCCTTATAGGAACTATGAATCCTTGTCCTTGCGGCAATTACAATAATCCCTTTAGAGTATGTACCTGTAGCGAAGGGGAAATAAAAAACTACAACAAAAAGATTTCCGAACCTATAAAAGATAGAATAGACCTAAAAGTCTGGGTATATCCTGTGGATGAAGGAGAGCTTATAAACCTTCCCGAAGGAGAAAGTTCTCAATCGGTAAGAAAGAGGGTATCTGTAGCCTATGAAATTCAGAAGGAAAGAGGGAAAATTAATTCAAGGCTTACCAACAAAGAGCTCGAAGAATTTTGCGTGAAATTATTAACTAAAGATGCGAAAAATGTTCTGAAAAATGCAGTAAAAAATCTAAATCTTTCCGCAAGAAGCTACTTTAAACTCCTAAAGGTTGCAAGAACAATAGCGGATTTGGAGGAAAGTGAAAACATAAATGATTCACATATTTACGAAGCATTGCAGTTTAGAATATAAATTATAGGGATAGGGATTTTTAAACCGGAGGTATTAAAATGAAGCTGAAGTATATCCTTCTTAGCGGATTGATTTTAGGATTGTTTGCTTGTGAGCAACCTAAAGAGAGAGAAGAAAATAAAGCCGAGGCTCCTAAGACTGAGGAAGTAAAGAAAGAATACCAGCAGCAAACTAAGAAAGAAGTTACCGAAACTAAACAGGGAGAAGCGAAAACGGTAGCTCATGCAGGAAAAGGAAATCCGGATAAAGGTAAGGCAATGTTTAACTCAAAGGGATGTACTCCTTGTCATCAACCTGCAGTGGATACCGTAGGACCTTCTCTCAAGAAGATAGCTGAAGCTTACGGAAGTGTCGATGAACTTGTGAAGTATTTTAAGGGAGAGGCTAAACCTATAGTGTGGCCCGAAAAGGCAGTTATAATGAATTCTCAACTTATACAACTTAAAGGTCTTTCCGAGGGTGAACTCAAAGACCTCGCTTCCTTTATTCTCTCCCACAAGTAAATCTTTTTTTTCCTTGTATAATCTTTTTTACTATAACCAGATATTCCTAAGGAGGTCAGTATGGTTAAGGCAAGGATGAAGACTAACCGTTCGGCGGCAAAGAGGTTTAAAATTACTGCGAAAGGGAAAATAAAGAGATGGAAGTCCGGAGGAGCTCACTACAATACTAAAAAATCTTCTAAAAGAAAAAGACAGTTGAGGAAGGCTACATACGTAAAGACAAATATGCTCAAGCACGTCCAGAAGCTACTGAAGGAGTTC
>DQTK01000011.1 GCA_015662815.1 Aquifex aeolicus
TTGCTAAATACATAGCTCTTCTGGGAACAGGACTTACTTTTTTAGTTTCGGTAATAGCACTCACTTGGTTTGACTTTTCAAAAACTGATGTAGTCCAGTTTTACGAGGAATACACAATTCTTAAAGAATTAGGGGTAAAACTTTCTCTGGGTGCGGATGGGCTTTCCCTGCTTATGTATATGCTTACTACTCTGATATCTCTTGTAGCGGTTATATGGTCTATAGGGGATGAAAAAATAAAAACTCGCTTGAAGGAGTATTACATAGCTTTTCTGCTCACAGAGTCCTTTGTTATCGGAGTTTTTACAGCCTTTGATTTAATAGTTTTTTACGTATTCTACGAGCTTACTCTTTTGCCGATGCTATTTGTTATCGGTATATGGGGTTATAAACTCAGACTATATTCGGCCTACAAATTCTTTGTATACATCTTTATTTCATCTCTTTTCCTACTGTTGGGTATAGCCTCATTATCGGTTTTCCATTTTAAGGAGAAGGGGAATTTCACATTCAATTACTTTGACCTTTTGAGCTTAAACATTCCCAACGGTTTTGAAATTTTCCTATTTTTACTCTTCTTTATAGCCTTTGCGGTAAAGACTCCAATAGTTCCCTTCCATACGTGGCTCCCCGATGCACACGGTGAGGCTCCTACGGCTGGTTCTGTTGTTCTGGCTGCAATATTGCTTAAAATGAGCACTTACGCTTTGGTTAGGTTCAATATAGGGCTATTTCCAGAAGCAGCTACGACCCTAGCTCCTTATTTGGTAGCTCTGGGTATTTATTCCATAGTAATGGCTTCGTGGATGACCATATCCCAGACGAATATAAAAAGGTTCGTTGCTTATTCTTCGGTATCCCATATGGGTTTTGTAGTCACGGCTATGTTCCTTTTAACTATGGAAGGCTTAAGGGCTTCTGTAATAGAGATGTTTGCCCACGGTCTTACAAGTGCAGGACTTTTTATGGTTGCTGGATTTGTATACAATCGTCTCCACACCTTTAACTTTTCGAGTTTAAGGGGTGCCATTAAGTTTATGCCTCTTTTTGCAACAATTACTGCAGCTATATCTTTTGCAGCTATGGGATTACCCGGCGGTTCCTCTTTCTGGGGTAAGTTTCTTACAGTTGTAGCTGCAAGAGAGCATTCAACTTCGCTGGCTTTCATAGTAATAGCTGTAGCTTTCTTCAGCGGTGCTTATGTGCTTTACTTTATGAAAACTCTATATTTGGATGTCAGGGAAGAAGGTATTCTAATACACTTTAGGGATGTAAACGGATATGCCCTCGTGGCATTCCTGATGATAGTTATTCCCGTTATTCTGGTGGGATTTGTTCCGTTCATCTTCTTTGTATTCTATGAAGGTGTAATTGAACATCTATTGAAATATATCCTCAAACTGCCTTTTTGAGGGGAGTGAACGATGGATTTAAGGACATTGATAGGAACCATAGAGATACCCGACTTAAAAAAGTTTCTACCGGAGTTAATTTTGCTCGGCTTAGCTTTCCTACTCTTTACCCTTGACCTTATTCTTAAAAAGAGAGATAAAAGGTTAGTTCTACCTTTAGTAAGCTATTTGGGTTACTTTGCGGTTCTCTTATCCCTACTCATTCCTTGGAGATATTCGGGTGATACTTTTTATGGAAACTTTACTAACGACCCCTTGGCTGTTACCATAAAAATTTTTGCGGTATTAATTACCTTAGCCATCCTACCTCTTGTTAATAACTACTACAGTTCTAAAAAGTCTTTCTACGGGGAACTTTTCTATATTCTTGCTTTCACATTGCTCGGAGTATTCATTCTCTCCTCTTCCTATAACTTGATAATTCTATATGTATCTTTGGAATTGGTTTCCGTAGGTTTTTACATACTCACTGCTCTCCTTAAAGGCTCTACTGAGTCAAAAGAAGGTGCTTTTAAGTATTTAATCTTAGGTGGTCTTTCCATAGCTCTCGCATCCTACGGTGCTGCATTTATGTACATTTATGCCGGAAGTATCGATTTGAGGGAAATATTGACTTATCACGATAAGGATATCCATTATCTTATCCTGGGACTCGTTTTCTTCCTTATAGGTCTTGCGGTAAAAATAGGAGCCGTTCCGTTCCACTATTGGTTGCCGGATGCATATCAAGGAGCTCCTACACCCATTACAGCACTTATGGCTTCGGTTGGAAAGCTTGCCTTCTTCATACCCATTGTAAGGGTAGTCCCTTTGGTTGAGGGAAAATTTGTTCTGGTTTGGACCATTACAGTCGGATTGATAGCAGCTCTCACAATGCTCTACGGTAATTTTGTAGCCCTTGTACAGAGGAATGTAAAGAGACTTCTTGCGTATTCTTCTATTGCCCACTCAGGATACATACTTGCTGCAACGGCTGTTTCCAAAGTAATAGGAATGGAAGCGGTAATTTATTTTCTTGTAGCCTATGCCATAATGTCTGCAGGTTCTTTCCTGATTCTCTCTCTTCTTGAGAGAAATCCGGAATGGCAAAATAGATTGGAAGAGTTTGCCGGTCTTAGGCTCAATATGCCTTATGTAGCCTTCGCATTCTTTATTTACTTGGTTGCTCTTTTAGGTATTCCTCCGACTGTAGGTTTTGTAGGAAAGGCATTGGTATTTATGGCTTTATCTTTTGATAAATTGTGGTGGCTTGCTTTCATAATGATTCTTTCTACAGCAATATCTACAGGTTATTACATACGTCTTGTAGTGCTTATATACATGCAGGAAAGGGAAAAGGATATGAGGGTAGAGAGTGTAAACCTGGAAGAGAAATTCTCACTAACTATTCTAGTAGTAGCAAGTGTGCTCTTAGGGGCATTACCTTCATTGATTTGGTTCCTTATTAAAGCTTCTGCTGAAAATTTATTTACGGGGTGAAGGTGATGGAGTACTTCTGGATTTTAGTATTTACCGCAATTCTCATAGTACTTGGTCTTGTAATGATTTCTTTAAATGCTCTGCTCGGTCCAAGGGATCCTCAGATATATGAGGACTATCCTTATGAATGTGGAGTTCCCTTATATGACAAAGATGCTCAAACGACCTTTCACCAAGGTTATTACCTTCTCGGTTTATTACTTCTGCTGTTTGATATAGAAGCCGCTTTCCTATTTCCCTGGACTGTTGTATACAGATACCTTGGAGTTTTCGGTTTTATAGAGATGTTTATATTCATTTTTATCCTCACCTATGGGCTACTTTACGCATGGGTCAAAGGTGCTTTAGATTGGCAATTTGAAATTGAAGAAATTTAGCGAAGTTAACTTAGTACTTTCGGGCGGTGCTGCCAAGGGAATAGCACATATAGGGGTATTGAAAGCTTTAGAAGAAATAGGAGTAAAAGTTAAAAGAATAAGTGGGGCAAGTGCTGGAGCTATAGTGTCAACCTTTTATTCCGCAGGATACAGTCCAGATGAGATGCTATCTCTTTTAAAGGAAATAAACTGGTTCAAGCTGTTCCGCTTTAAAGCTCCAATATACGGGCTTATAGGTTGGGATAAAGCTTATAAATTTTTGGAGAGTAAACTCGGAGACTTAAAAATTGAAGAGCTTCAAATTCCCGCTTACATTTGTGCTACAGACCTGTATACCGGAAGACCTATTTACTTTAATCAAGGAGAGTTAATCCCGATACTTTTAGGGAGTTGTTCTATTCCCGGAATATTTCAACCTGTAAAGTATAAGGACTTTTTACTTGTGGATGGGGGAATTGTTAATAATCTTCCTGTCGAACCTTTTCAGAATACGCAAGAACCTACAATTTGCGTGGATGTACTTCCCATTTCCGAAGATAGAAATATAAAAAACGTAGTTCATATACTCCTCAGGAGTTTCTTTTTAGCGGTACGTTCAAGTTCAGAAAAGAGGAAAGAATTCTGCAACCTCGTAATCGTTCCAGATTTGAGGGAGTTTTCTTCCTTTGACGTTAAAAAAGCCCAGCGGATTGTACAAAGGGGTTACGAGAAAACATTAGAGACATTTAATTGGTTCGAACTTTTATAAAGTGAGCTTTCCCTTGACTTTTATAGAGTTTTATTCTTCTCTTTACTACTTTTTTAACTTCATCCATAGCGGGTTTGAAGAGTTTCCTCGGGTCTACGTTTTTCTTTTCTTCCGCCAATAGTTTTCTCAGAGTTGCGATAAAAGCTAATCTTAAATCCGTATCCGTATTTACCTTATTTATTCCCAAGTCCACTGCTTTTTTCACATCTTCTTCGGGCACACCTGTTGCACCCGTGATTTCTCCTCCGTATTTATTTATATCTTCAACGTATTCAGAATACACACCGCTTGCTCCGTGAAGAACCAAAGCTATACCGGTGAGCTCCTTGACCTTTTTAAGTCTCTCAAAATCCAGCATAGGTTTTCCTTTGAATTTGAAAGCACCGTGAGCTGTTCCTATAGCGGGAGCTAAAGCATCAACACCTGTTTTATCAACGAATTCCTTGGCTTCTTCTGGGTTTATTAAAACCTTCTCTCGTGATATTACGCCATCTTCTATGCCTTCTAACTTCCCGAGTTCCGCTTCAACGGCAATTCCAAGAGGTGCACAGATGGAAACCACCTCTTTCGTAATCTTCAGGTTTTCTCCAAAAGGTTTGTCAGAATAATCTATCATCACAGAAGTATAACCATATCTTATGGCAAGGAGAATACTCTCCAAATTCTTACCGTGGTCAAGATGAAGAGCAAAGGGTATAGAGTATTTGTCCTTAACTGCGTGGACCATACCAGCTAAATACTCAATTCCCGCATACTTTAAGGCACTTTCTGTTGTTTGAATGAAAACAGGAGCTTCTTCTTCTTCAGCGGCTTCAAGAATTGCTTTTAGAAACTCCATGTTGTTAAAGTTAAAAGCTCCTATTGCAAAATTGTGTTCGTTTGCAATTTCCAGCAGTATCTTACCACTGACTAGAGGCATACTTAATAAAAAAATTTTAAAAAATTTTAAAGTTAAATTAGAACTTATGATTAATAGACGGAAAACCAGGCAGATACAGTTGGGAAGTGTAAAGATAGGTGGAGACTCACCTATAGTAGTTCAGTCAATGACTTCTACTAAAACCCGCGATGTTGAAGCTACTTTAGAGCAGATAGACAGATTGTATAAAGCCGGTTGTGAGGTTGTAAGAGTAGCGGTTCCCCACAAGGAGGATGTGGAAGCTCTTGAGGAAATAGTAAAAAAAAGTCCCCTACCTATAATAGCGGATATACATTTTGCTCCTTCCTATGCTTTTCTTTCCATGGAAAAAGGTGCACAAGGTATAAGGATAAATCCCGGAAATATTGGAAAAGAGGAAATAGTAAAGGAAATAGTAGAAGAGGCAAGGATAAAGGGTGTTGCAATAAGAATAGGGGTAAATTCAGGCTCGTTGGAAAA
>DQTK01000082.1 GCA_015662815.1 Aquifex aeolicus
AAATAAAAGCAATGGGATTAGATTGAAAAGCTCAATGGGGTAAGTACATATGAATTCGGAAATGGGGAAGGGGGAAAAGGAAAGTTTGGAACGGAAGATTTTAGAGAGATTTGAAACTTTCACTCTTTACGAGATAGGGCTTGAAATAGAAGAACGTTGCGATATTAAAGAAGCCAAAGAACTGAGTAAAGATTTCTACCGAAAAGATACATTATTGATAGCTCACATATCCTGAAATAACGGTAAGTATCGGGGTTTGTAGTGATATTATTTATACAGGAGATAAAACTCCCAAGGAATATATATTATGTGCAGATACAAAGCTTTACGAAGCTAAGAGGAAAGGGAAGAATAAAGTTGTTGCATAAAATCCTTTTTCTCTATACCCAGTTCCTGTAAAGAAGTTATTCTTCTTTTAAGTTTGTACTCATCAATCCCTAGAATGCTTTCCGCTCTTTTATAATCAAAGATTATATAAATACTCCCATGGAGTAAAAAAGTTTTTTTTAATTCTCTCATAGCCATAGAAACTATTTTCTTTCCCGCTTTGGTTTTTAACTCTCCGAAGGTTGGAAAGAAAAAGCAGTAATAAGTATCTAGTTTATAACTTTTATTCCTTTCAAATTCAAGTTGAACTCCGAAATTTTTAAAAATCTTTATAAAAATCTCCGATATTCTTTTATAAACTTTCCATATATTTTTCTTTCCTTTGTAATCAACTATACAAAAGCTGATATCCCATCCGTGGATAAGTGCTCCTCCTCCCGTAGGCCTTCTCACAACTTTTACGGGAAATTTCCTCATTTCCTGATTTTTTCCGATACTTATGCAAAGTTCATTCCACTCATAGATTCTAAAACATGGCTCAATGTTTCCTTCTTCCAGGGAAAATAAAAGTTCTTCATCTCTTTTCATATTTTCTTCCGGAGATAATATTTCAAATCCTAAAAATTTCATTGGGAAGAATAGATTTCTTCAAGTATTTCTCTTCCGCCCATGTTAAGTAGCCTATCTGCAAGTCGCTTTCCTACTTCTTCCGCCTTTTGTACCTCTCCAATATCTTGTCCCTCTATAAATCTTTGTGCCTCTAAATCGGATATAAAAGCTTTAAGCCTTACTTCCCCGCCTTTTACCTCTGCAAAGGCACCTATAGGAACTTGGCATCCACCTTCCAGTTCCCTCAAAAACGCTCTCTCACATAAGGCAGATATATAACTCTCTTTATGATTCAGAGGTTTTATAAGTTCCTCAATTTTTCTATCCACTTCCCTTATTTCTATAGCGAGGCTTCCCTGTCCCACCGCCGGAATAAACTCTTCAAGGATTTCAGTAACTTCGTCTAAATACCCCATCCTTTTTACCCCTGCATAAGCGAGAACAATGGCATCGTAAGTACCTTCCTTTAACTTTCGCATACGTGTGTCAACATTCCCCCTCAAAACTTCTACCCTTAAATCTTTTCTCCTCTTCTTTATTTGAACTTGTCTTCTCAAAGAAGAAGTACCAACTTTTGCTCCGGAGGGAAGCTCGGATAACTTTTTTCCTCCTCTCGATATCAAAACATCGTAAGGGGTTTCCCTTTTGGTGATAGCTCCCAAGGTCAAACCCTCGGGAATTTCCATAGGGACATCTTTGAGGGAATGCACTGCTAGGTCTATATATCCTTCCAAAAGAGCCTTCTCTATTTCTTTAACAAAAAGCCCTTTACCACCTATTTTTGCCAAAGATACATCCGTAATCTTATCGCCGGTTGTTGTAATCTTTACCAGTTCAACCTCCACTCCCCAGTATTTTTCTAAAAATTCCTTTACAAAGTTAGCCTGCCAAAGGGCTAATTTACTTTTTCTCGTACCAATTTTTACTTTCATGAGAGCCATGGCGGAAGGGGAGGGATTCGAACCCTCGGTACCCCAAACGGGGTACACGGCGTTTCCAGCGCCGCGCCTTCGACCGCTCGGCCACCCTTCCTGCCTAAGTATTTAATTATAAAATCTTTACTTCGTATTCACAACGCTCGTCTATACTTTTTAGCTTTTCGGGAAGTCTGCTTAGTTCCTCCATTACCATTTCTCTTATATGTTTTAAATCAGGAAGATTTTTTATTAGTCTTCCACCTTCTATAACTTTCTCAACGAGTTTTTCTCCTTTCCTTTCTGTTTCCCACTTTACGCTCTCGTCGTAAGACATCTTTCCGCTTTCATAGTATCTGTAAATCTGTCTTTTATAAGGAAAGGTTTCCTTTCCGGGACTCAATTTATACTTAGGTTTTCCTTCATATTCAACGAGTTTATAGGCTATATCAAAATAAGGAGCATCAGCGGAAGTTATAAATTTCGTCCCTACGCCAAATCCATCTATTGGAGCATTAGCTCCAAGCCAAGTTTTTATCTTATATTCGTCTACTCCTCCGCTTACGATAATCTTAACATTATCTAGACCGTTTTCATTTAGCATTCGCCTTACTTCTTTTGTCAAGGAAATAACATCACCACTGTCAATTCTCACACCGATGATAGGAATTCCCTCCTTTACAAGTTTTATTATTTTTCTAAGTCCTTCAAGTGTATCGTAAGTATCTATCAAAAATACAGCGTTCTGAGGATACAACTTTGCAAAAGCCTTAAATGCTTCTTCCTCTTCCTCAAATATCATTATATAAGAGTGGGCCATGGTGCCGACTACGGGTATTCCGAACCTCCTTCCCGCTTCAACATTTGAACTCCCGTCAAACCCTGCTATATACGATGCCCTTGCCGCATATATCCCCGCTTCCAGACCGTGGGCACGCCTAAATCCAAAATCTATAAGCTTTTTTCCCTTTGCTACCAAATAACTTCTTATAGCTTTTGAAGCTATCATTGTTTCAAACTGTATCGTGTTTATGACTAAGGTTTCTAAGAGCTGAGCCTGCGGAATACTCGCTTCCACTTGAATTATTGGTTCATTCTGAAAAACTATTCTCCCTTCGAAAATAGCGTAAACATTCCCTTTAAATTCAAACTCCTTAAGGTAATCCAAGAAGTCATCTCTAAATATGCCTAGACTCCTCAGATATTTGATTTCTTTATCCCCGAACTTGAAATTCTCTATCCTTTTTACAAGAGTTTCCAATCCCGCGGATATTAAAAAGTTTCTTTTCTCGGGTAATTTTCTTACAAAAAGGGAAAATACCGCTTTACCGGTTTTTCCTTCATATAGATAGCTTTGAGCCATGGTAAGTTCGTATAAATCAGTACAAAGCCCTAAATATTCCATAATTAAAAAGTTTAAAATTAAACTAAT
>DQTK01000109.1 GCA_015662815.1 Aquifex aeolicus
CCCATCTTCTTCCTCTATCACTGCATCAAGCTTTGCGATTTTATAAGGTAATCCCATTGAAGATAGTGGGGAAATTTTCAATCTGGAAAGTTTTTCCTTAACTTTTTGGGGTAAGTTTACATTTCCCGTTTTTCTATACTCCTTTAGAACGTTTTTCAAAGAGTCACTTTCTTCGGGGTATATTTCCTCAATCTGAGTTTCCAGAAACTCCCATATATCCCTACTGCACACACCGAGAGGCTCCAAATGGATAACTTTCTTTCTCACTTCTTCTAAAGTCTCTAAAGGTATTCCTAACTCGTATGAGATTTCCTCGGGAGTCTTTGAAAGGAAACCTCTTTCATCTATAAAATTCAAGAGTTCTTGAGCAATTTCTAATTCTTTACCTCTTAGTTCTGCTCTAAGATTTCTTTCCAGAATCTCTACTTCCGAAGCCTCGTATGGTATTTCAAAGGGAGGGATTTCTTTTACTTCAAAGTTTTTGGGAATTTTTTTAAATACTCCTTTTATTAGGGGATTTAGAATTATTTCCTCGTTTAACATCTTTTCAAGTTCTTGTACTTGAAGTGTTAAAAGCTCTATTTGTTGTTTCAGAAGGAGTTTTAGGTTAAGTCTTAATTTAAGTTCAAGTCTCTGATTAATTTTCATCCCTGTATAAATCTAAACTAAATTTAAGATAAGAAGAAAGGGAGGTGAAATATATGTTCAGAGCTCTTTGGACTTCAGCTTCCGGAATGATAGCACAACAAACCAATTTAGACGTTATATCTCACAATATGGCAAATGTAAACACAGTAGGTTATAAGAAAATGAGAGCTACCTTTCAGGATTTACTCTATCAAACTGTAAAGGAACCCGGTGCTCCTACTTCTCCTACAACACGTTCCCCGTCAGGATTTCAAATAGGACTCGGGACTTACATAGCGGATACTTATGGCATTTTCACGCAGGGCAACCTTACAAAAACCGATAACGAACTTGATATAGCCATACAGGGAGATGGTTTCTTTAAGGTAGTTCTTCCCGATGGAACAATAGCTTATACGAGGAACGGGCAGTTTAGAGTGGATGCAGGAGGGAGGATAGTAAACAGTGATGGGTATCCCTTAGACCCTGAGATTACAATTCCTCCTGACGCTATCAGTGTTGGTATTTCCGCCGATGGAACAGTAACGGTTTTGAGACAGGGAGCTACCGAAGTGGAAGAAGTAGGAAGGATAGAACTTGCTAAGTTTGTAAATCCCGCGGGTCTGAGGAGGATAGGGAATAATTTATATATCCAAACCACCGCTTCCGGTGAACCTATAATAGATAACCCGGGTAATCAGGGACTGGGAACGCTTCTCCAGGGATATCTGGAAAGTTCAAATGTAAACATAGTTGAAGAGATGGTAAACCTCATAATTGCCCAAAGGGCTTATGAATTTAATACTAAAGGCATTCAAGCCGCGGATGAAATGCTTTCTCAAGCAGCTAACTTACGCCGTTAATTTCTTTCTCTTTTCTTTTACATTTTCCTTTGACTTAGAAGAGCTTATAAAAAAAGAACTTCGGAAGAACTTTGGAGATGAAGTTATCCTCGAAAGCTATAAACCCTTGACCCGGCTCCCACAGGACTTTACACAGGTAGAGCTAAGAATTTACAGAAATTCTCCGAGGGGGCTTTTCTTCTTGAAAAATGGAAAAATCGGAACAGTTGCGCTATTTTTAAAGTGGAAATGTAGAGTTCTAATTGCTGTCAAGGATATATATCCCGGAGAGAGGCTCAGCCACTCTAATACTTCTTGGAAGGAGGAATATCTGAAAAGGTGCCCTAAAGGTTTTCATGAGCCGATACAAAACTTTATAACAAAACGTTTTATAAGCAAGGGAAATAGAATAAGTAGAAGTTTTCTAAAAAAAGAATTCCTTGTGAAACGGGGAGATACGGTTAAAGCCCTTTACATAAGGGGTGGCGTTTATATAATTTTCAAAACTAAATCACTGGATAACGGTTTTATCGGAGATATAGTGAGGATTTACTCTCCTTTTTCGAAAAAAGTTATAAAGGGTAAAGTAGTTGGAGAAAAAGGGGTTAAAATACTTGATTGAATTATGCCCACTTTTTTATTGGTTAACGACGACGGTTATTTTTCTCCGGGAATAAATGCTTTGAAGGAAGCCTTAAAATTACTCGGCAGGGTCGTTGTAGTAGCTCCCGATAGAAACTTAAGTGGAGTAGGACACTCTCTCACTTTTACGAAGCCCTTAAAAATGAGAAAAATAGATACGGATTTTTATGCCGTAATAGACGGCACGCCTGCAGATTGTGTCCATTTAGGCTACAGGGTAATTCTGAAAGGGAAAAAACCTGATTTAGTTCTTTCTGGAATTAACGAAGGTCCAAATCTTGGAGAAGATATTACCTATTCAGGTACGGTTTCCGGTGCTATGGAGGGAAGAATTCTCGGAATTCCCTCAATAGCTTTTTCAGCTTTTGGAAAAGATAACATAATGTTCGATGAAATTGCAAAAGTGTGTCTAGAAATAGTAAAGAAGGTTCTAAAAGGAGGTTTACCCGAGGATACGTATCTGAATGTAAATATTCCGAACCTTCGCTTCGAAGAGATAAAGGGATACATGATAACCCGGCAAGGTAAAAGAGCTTACAAAGAAAAAGTTTTTAAGTACCTCGACCCCTATGGTAAACCCTTTTACTGGATTGCGGCGGAAGAATTCGGGTGGCACGCGCAGGATGGAACGGATTACTGGGCAGTTATGAATGGCTACGTTTCCATCACACCCTTAGGTCTTGACCTTACCAACTATGATTCTATGAGAAAGATAGAGTATCTAAAGGATTCCCTTTAAAGCTTCTTCCCTTTGCCTGCAAGTTGGACATTCTCCACAAGGGGGTTCCGTTCCCATATAACAGGAGTAAGTTTTTTCAAAGGGGACACCTAACTCTTTCCCAAAGAGAGCTATATCCCTTTTTGTCATTCCGAGAAAGGGAGCGTATACGTGTATTCTCTTTTTTGTTTTTGCCACAAATGTAGAACCTGTATTTATTGCAGCTTCTGCGGAAGCTATGAATTCTGGCCTACAGTCGGGATAGGGAGTATCAAGGGCATGTACTCCTATACCAATGTAATTGAGCTCAAGGTTATCCGCAAAAGCGGAAGCTATAGACAGGAAAATTAAATTCCTCATAGGTACGGTTGTTATGGGAGGTTCATTCTCGGGATAATCTTCCTTTGGCACTTCGACATTTTCATCAATAAGAGCGGAACCTTTAAGACTTTTGTAAAAGGGAACATGAACTATAAAGTGGTCTTCCACATCTGCAATCTTTGCCAATTCTTGGGCGTATTTTAGTTCCACCTTATGCCTTTGACCATAATCGAAGGAAATTGTGTAAACCTTCGGAAATTCTTTTTTTGCGAGCCAAAGCAATGTAGCACTGTCCATTCCCCCCGAAAGTAAAACAACTATTCCCTTTTTCTCCATAGGATTTAAATTTAAGGAAAATGAAGAAAAAAAACCGGAAAAGAAGGAGAGGGGCTAATAAGAGGAAAAGGTTAAGTTTTGGTAATTACATCGTTGAAGAGCTTAAATTAAAACTGGGGGGAAGAAGATGGATTTTTATGAACCTTCAGTAAAGAATGAACCTACAATTTTACCTCCTGATTACGTTCAATCAGTTGACAATATGTCAGCTGAAGATTTTTTGAAAATATATCTGGAGACGCTTCGTTATCAGGACCCTTTCAACCAAACGGATATATCCAAAAGCCTGGATGATATGGTAAAAATCAA
>DQTK01000042.1 GCA_015662815.1 Aquifex aeolicus
AATTAGGAAAGTATAAAGAGCAAAAGCAACTCCGAATGGGATAATAGAAAGTAGTATTTTTTCCCGCTGTGTTCTTTCATTAAACCATTCAAAAAACTTTGTCATTATCCCTATCTAAAAATTTTATTTATCTTAATAGCACTCGTAAACATCTTTTAAAATCTTTCCTTATGAATTTGAACCTAAGTGAGGGAGAAGTAAAAAGGCTATCCGAAAACTTCAATGTAATTCCTTTATATACAGAACTCTTAGTAGATACAGAGACTCCTCTTTCTATTTTTTTTAAGTTAAAGGAAAAAGGCCAGTTTAATATCCTTCTTGAAAGTGCAGAAGGTGGGAAAAAATGGGGAAGGTACTCCTTCGTGATACTTGGTTCCTCCTTTTACTTTAGAACGAGAAAGGAATTCGGAGAAATTTACAGTAGGGGAAAGGTTGAGTTCTTTAAAACTAAGGACCCTATTGAAAAGTTGAAAAATATTATAAAAAGATTCAAACCATATAACGATAAGAATTTACCCAGGTTTTGGGGAGGACTTGTTGGGTACTTTGCTTACGATGTGGTGAAGTTCTACGAGCCCGTTTTTGACGAAAACCCCGACCCGATAAACACTTACGATATATATCTAATTCTTACCGACATTGTCGTTATACATGATAACCTAACCGGAAAGGTAAAGATAGTTGTACCTCTATTCACGGAAAACGATATACATGGGGAATATACAAGGGCTAAAGAATTGATTGAGGAAGTGGTAAATAAGCTAAAAATAAACAGATTTACATTCCTAAATGTTGTAGAGAAAGAACCAGACCTTTCTAAGTGGTGTTCTAATTTTTCAAAAAAGGAATTCGAGGATATAGTAAAAAAAGCAAAGCAATATATAGCTCAGGGAGATATAATTCAGGTTGTCCTTTCTCAGCGTTTTAAAAAAACTTTTTACTCTAATCCTGACAAAATTTACAGAATCTTGAGATTTATGAATCCTTCTCCCTATATGTATTATCTGGATTTCGGTAATCTAAATGTGATAGGTTCGTCCCCAGAAATACTTGTAAGGGTTGAGGATGGGAAAATAGAAACAAGACCTATAGCGGGAACCAGAAGAAGGGGCAAAGACGAAAAAGAAGACAAACTTCTAGAAGAAGACCTCCTTTCGGACGAAAAGGAAAAAGCGGAACACCTTATGCTCGTTGATTTAGCACGGAACGATATAGGCAGGGTTTCAAAAACCGGAAGTGTAAAGGTTGAGAACTTTATGAGGGTAGAGCACTACTCCCACGTTATGCACATTGTAAGTGATGTCGTAGGACAGTTAGAAGAAAATTTTGATGCTCTGGATGTTCTAAAGGCTACCTTTCCCGCAGGTACGGTATCCGGAGCACCCAAAGTACGCGCTATGCAGATTATTGAAGAACTGGAAAATGAAAGAAGGGGAATATACGCTGGAAGTGTGGGATATATATCCTTTCAGGGAAACATGGATATGGCAATAGCTATAAGAACAGCTGTCTATAGGGATAGGGAGATATTCGTTCAAGCAGGTGCGGGAATTGTAGCAGACTCTATTCCTGAAAAAGAATGGGAGGAAACTGTAAATAAAGCAAAAGCCCTGATGAAAGCGATAGAAATGGCAGAGATAAGTACCGAGGAATAATCAGTCTACGTAGAGTGATAGATAGGGAACTTCATAAATTATTCTAAGTTCGTATTTCACAAGCTCTTTAAACAGTTCTTCGTTTTCCTTTTTTACCTCTTTATATTTTGCGATAATTTTCTTTTTCTCAACGTCATTTAATTCCTTCCAGAGCTTTTTGAAAAGTTCTTTCTCTAAACTCCTCAGAGTTTCTTCGGCTTCTTCTTCACTTTTTGGAATTTTGAATTCCTGAACATCCAAAAGATGCTTTACTGCATCTATTTTTTTCTCAAAAACCCTTTTCCAATCTAAGTGATTATTTCTCGCTTTTGCAGTTGACCTTAGCTTGTGAATCTCAAGAATCTTCGATAAACATCTGAAGATAGGATAATTCTTTCTCAAATATGGGTTTACACTTTTCAAGCATTCTTTTATCCCTTCCTCAATTACACTGTCTGGCAGGTTCAACTCCTCCTTTAAATACTTTAAAAATTTTTCCTCTCGAGGAGAGAGAAAGAACTGCCCTTTAAGTTGACAAATTACCTCTTTTGCTCCCATTAAACCTTTTGACTTTCTTTTAGAAGCTTTTTATACTTTTCAAGTGCTATTCTTCTTCTCCAGTTTTTGAGGCGGTCTAAGAAAGTTATACCTTGAAGATGGTCAAGTTCATGTTGGAAAACTATTGCAGGGAATCCTTCCAAGATAAGCTCTACAGGTTCTCCGTATTCGTTTAAAGCCTTTACCTTTATCTTCTTAGACCTTTCTACTTCTACGCTCAGTCCGGGAAATGAAAGACATCCCTCTTTGTACTTTATCTTACCTTCACTCTCTGTAATTTCCGGATTTATGAGAACGAGTTTCAAAGGAGGTGAATCCTCTTTCGGAGATGTGTCTACTACCATAACGCTAAGTGGAACACCTATTTGGTTTGCCGCTAAGCCCACTCCTTCGGCATTGTACATAGTATCAAACATATCCCGTATCAGATTTTGTATTTCCTTATCTATTACATCAACTTTTTCGGTAGGCTTCGTTAAAATTTCGTTGGGATAAATTACTATGTCTCTGACCATATTTATTAAATATAAGTTATGAGGTTTGCAGAATTCAAAGACAAAGTTCAGGAATTAATGGATTTCGCAGAAGGGTGGAGGGGTAGAATTTACGTAGGTTTCTTTAACGGGAACAAAGTTGCTATAAAGATTGCAAAATCTCTGGAAAAGGTTGAAGCGATTAGAAAAGAATCCAAAATTTTGGAAC
>DQTK01000076.1 GCA_015662815.1 Aquifex aeolicus
GCTATATTTTCTTCTTTAAAGAACTATGGGAAATAAGGAAGCTAAAAAATGAGAGTAATTAAAAAAGGCTGGACAAGAGTTTTGTTCTTTATTCCCGTTAGATACTACATCGTTCACTGGTTTAGATTTTTTAAAGACTTAGTGGGACAAGCTTATCCATCAATACCCCCTGCTATTTACATTGACGATTCGTATGAAAATGACGTTATTACTTGGGAACACGAACTCCAGCACATAAGACAGTGGATTTTAAGCCTCGGGCTTTCAATACACCTTCCCGATGAATTACTTGAAGTAGATGCCCACGTTTTTGCAATAGTTAAATACGCAAAGAAAAGGAAAATAAGGAAAAATGATTACACAACGTGGCATTTTCTAATAAGCCGGGCTTCTTCCAGCCTTGAGAAGAATGGTCTAAATAGGTTCAAAACACAAAAATATTTAGAAAGAAAACTTGAAAAAATCTTAGGTCTCGATTTTAGTTATAAAGCTCAGAAAAAGGCTTTAGAAAAGAAAAGGAGAAGGTATAAGACCGGGTTCCCAAGGCATTCCGAATCTTTGGATTATTTTCGCCTCTGCTTCAGGAGATAGCTTTCCTGCAGGATAATCCGTAAGAGGGTCGAGCCCGAGTTTTTGAGCAAGCGGTTCAAATTTTTGTAAATCCTTTACCTCTAACCTTCCGTTTTCAACAATAAGACCATACTTAAAAGCTTTTTCTTGAATTTCATAATAGTTTCCTTCAAATTCCACAACATTTCTTGTATCTAAGGTGGATGCATAAGCTTCACCGTCCATGAGTATTCCTACACCAGTGCCTATTATCGGGAGACCTTTTAGCCCTGTTTTAAAAACATTACCTACTTTTTCAGCAACTTCACGGCCATACTTTGTAGCTATTTTCCCTAATTTTTCTTCAATAACATGTTTACCTATTTCAAGTATATCAAGAGGTCCTATACCTTCCTTAGGCATACGTTTCATGGTCTTATCTACATCTTCTATAAGTTCTTTTGTAGCCTCATATACTTCATCACCGTGTTTTTTCGCTTCTTCAAGAATAGCCTTTATTCTATCAGTTCTGTCTCCCAGAGTATACGGAGACCGGTTTCCGGGAAGAGATTTAGGAAGAGATTTAGGCGGTTCCCCAGGAGGTTTACCTTTAATTTTTGATATAACATCAGACAGTACTTTAGCTCCTTTAGAAACCATATCTATTATCTCATTACCGAACAAAGCTGCTGCAATTACAAGTGCTTCAGTTTGATAATTCTGAGCTATTGATTTTGCACTTTCTACTACTTGCTCTTTAGTATTTTCAATAGCCTGAACGGTTTTATCTCCATAAGCTAAATTTTCCGCATGCTTTATCTTATCGTCGATTAGGGGATTTATCAAATCTCTTTCTACAAATTTTGCCAGCAGTCCGATTTCATCGGGAGTTATCTTGTTATCCAGTAGCATCTTATTAAGCAACATATCCATTTCGAGCTTTTCAACATATTTTGCCACTTCAAGTTTTTGTTTATCTATATTGATTGTGTCTGTAGAACCTCCTTCCGCTTTAACATTTCCGTGTGAGATGTTAAGTTTGTCTGCTACATTTTTTATAATTTCCTTCGTTTCTTTCAAGTTTTTGAGTTTAGGTACGAAGTCTCCACCTGAAATACCTACTCTTACATTAGCCTCAACACCTTGATTTATTTGTCTTGTATTTTGGTACACCATAGATAGTTCTTTACCGAATTTATCTATCAAAGCTTCCTTTATTTGCTCTATAGACATTCCTGAGTTAATTCCCTTTTCTATAAATGATGTTATGTCAAGTATAAGTCTACTCTTTGCTTTATCATCATGTGCTGCTTGAATAAGTGAAACAGTATCAAGTTCTGACTTATTCCTGTATGTGAACTCTCTTATGAATGAATCCCTTTGTATGTCAAAGGTTTCTATATCTGTTCCTTTTCTAATTTCCAGAGTTCCCAAATGTACGTTTCCCTGTTCATCCTGCCAGTAGCTTAACCTTACCTTAGCCCCCTCGTATTT
This sequence comes from Aquifex aeolicus, assembly GCA_015662815.1. GTDB lineage: Bacteria > Aquificota > Aquificia > Aquificales > Aquificaceae > Aquifex > Aquifex aeolicus_A. The sequence continues at coordinate 2,044 of DQTK01000076.1, forward strand.
GCCCTCTCTTAGTTCTTGAGCTATATCTTTATATCCTGCTCCTTCAAGTATCTGTGCTAAATATATCTTGTTTTCAGGATTTATAACAAACTCATTATTTGTTCTGTGTTTGTCTAACATAAACCTGTAAATTCCTTCGTAGTAGTCTTTTGCTGTTAATTTTCCATCTCTATCCCAGTCAAATGTAGCATATCCCAAGAGTTTTGCAGTGTTTTCTATATTTCCCATTTTTGCAGATTCGTTGTAAAGTTCATATAGTCTTGTTTTGACGTAGCTATCAGCTCCAAGTGTCAATAGATACCTGTTAAAAGCTTTGTTTTCCAGAAACTGCTTGACTTCGCTTATGTGTGTTTGAAATGCACGAAGTCCTTCTACGCTCATTTCTAATTGTCTTGCAGCTCTAAGGTGTCCTATGCTTTCTCCGAAGCTTCTTCTTACAGGAACTTCAAAGGATTTCATAACATCTTCTATTCCGTATCTATCAATGAGGTCTTTATATGCCTTTGCCATAGAAGCTTCCTTATATGCACTTACTTGTTCTATGGAACTCATAAGTTCTCCCGCATTTCTGAATGTATCGCCCAGTTTTACGTTTGCATACTCCCTTGTAATATTTCTGTTCATTTCTTGTAGCTCTTTTGAGATTTGTTGCTGTGTTCCGCTAAACATATACGCAACAGCGGATACTCCCATTTCAAAACCTCTTACGAACATCCATGCCAATGATGGAACCATAACTCCCGCAATGTAGCCTCCGATAGCAGGATACCAGTCAAGGTTATCCGCAATTTGAGTTTGAGTGGCAAAGGTAATTCCGAAAATCTGCATACTGTTTACAAAGGTTTGACTTTTGTGAATTGCCCAAATTTTTAATCCTGCATCTGTCAGAGCAAGCAATGGGTCCCAAAGATACACCCACATTATATACCTTGCATATCCGATAAGTACCATAGCAGCAGTTCCGCCAAAGAACGGCAGAAGTATCATGGGAATAAGCAGGAATGAAAAGAATACAGCTATTGCAACCAGATAATCCCTGAGTTTTGGAAGCATCTCAGAAGCGTAAATTCCGAGTCCTCTCCACAGAACCTTATTTTGTTCTGCGGTTCTTCCTGCAATATATGCTCCCAAAATGCCTGAATTATCACTCATCTTTACAAGTATCGCGTAACGCAGAGAGTTAATTATTCCCGCTTGGGCTACCGCACTTGCAAAGGTATAGCTTAAGTTAGTTAAATAGGCTATGTGTGAAGGAACCAGTACAGATTCTGTTAAATCAAATCCTGCCTTCTCGGGATTGTTTTGTAAATCTGTAATTAAGTTTTGATAAGCCGGGGAAAGAATGTTATCGTAAAACTCATTACAGGTATAAGTTTTTCCTCCATGCTCCATTAAAAAACCTTGAACTCTCATATCGTCAAATAGGTTGCCCGATGTAAGTATTCGTTTTTTTTCTGTGTCATTTAATGTAGCTATATAGGGAAGGAAACATTGGTCTAAGTAAGCCAGAAGCTTATTGTAAAACTCAAAGTATTCAGGAGTATTTTTAAAATCATAATCCAACACTCTCTTTGATATGTTGGCTACTCCTGCAAAGCCTACACTTCTGTAATCCAAATCCGTTATAGAGGCCCCGACACCGCCTCCTATGGATATTGTGAGTCCTGTATGAAACAGATTATCTATTGCTGATACTAAAAAATCCGACGAGGTATTCGACATCAGGGAAATTAGAAAACCGGGAATGAACGGAAAATTTTGAACTACCTCAGTTCTGCCGGTCTTGGTGTCTATAATTGTGAGGTTTACTATAGGAGCAAAGGTGAGATTTAGCAGAAAAATAACCAAAGGAAATTGCTTCAAAAATATTACCTTATCCCTACCGAATATTGCTATAAGTACAAATGTTATTGCAGAAAACAAAACAAACAGTTTTACGAAACTTTCAATAGGACCACCTCCCAGAAACAAAACTAAAGCTCTGAAAACCGATGCTAAGAAATCAATTCCCCCTACTGTATAAACTTCCAGATTAATCATTTCTAACTTCCCTCATTCCTTCTAACTTCATTTCTTAAAAAGAGCTGAACCTAGTCCGAATTCTTTTACAAATAGAGTAGTTAGGTATTTAGCAGTTTTATCCATCTTTTCAATAGTTTCATTTGTATTTCTAATAAAGGCTAATCTTTCGTTTATGATTTTTTCTGCTTCTTCTATATTTTTGTTCAAAAACCTTACATATTGACTTAAATCTGAAGGGACGTTTTTTGAAGAAAAGTAAGTTCCTGAATAAACTCCTATATTGAACTTTATGGAAGTTAAAAGACTTCTTATCTTTAGAGCAGCAGAAAGATAAGCTATATTTTGAAGCAAGTTTTCTTTTTCTTCAGTTTTACCCATTTTCTCAAGCATTATTGCATAGTTGAGGAGACGCACTAAATTTTCTATCGGAGTAGAACTAAGGTACTGCACTTCAGATTGCTCAAGGGAAGTTCCCGCTTTTAGCTTGGCAGTTATATTGTTCAAGTATTTGTATTCTAAATCAGCAAGCCCTTTTGTTATATTCACTTGTCTTGTAGGAAGACCACCTTCGGAAGCATTTGTACAAAACATAACACTAACACCATCAACATCTAAAAGAGACCAAGTGCAGTCGTATACCTCAACTTTACCTGCTCCTCCGTTAATTAGCTCTTTAAGTGTTAAATCCGATAGCGGGGGTAAATACTTTACACGGATATTTTCAATACATTCTTTCTTGGTGCATACATTTCCATTGTTGTCCGCGGGATAGAACATTAAAACTCCTGTAAAAGAAGCTATTAAATCAGCAATATCTTTATCTTTGAAGCTGCTGTAATAAACTTCGTAAGGAAATACCCCGAAAGCCCTTGTTTTGTCAAAATTTTCTTTAAATGCTTTTAATGCTTCTGTAAATGTCGATTTGGCTCCACTTGCAATTGAATTTTCCGCCGATTCTGATTTTAAACTTTCTCTAATTGCCATACCTAAGGTTTTGCCTGCCAGTATTCCCGCTTGACAGGCTCCTTGTCCTAAGAATTGAGAGTATCTTCCCCACTTTTGTAGCATATCGTAAGCCTCAGCTACTCCCGGAAGTGAGTATATAAGTCCGATAGCTACTCCCCACATAAACGAAGCTCCCGCCTGCTGAAGTAATTGGGATAAAGTATCAAGATTCATCATGGATAGCCAACCGGCATCAAAATCCAGCCCTGCACAGGACATAGTGATTCTCGGAAGTTGAAAAGAAAGTACGGGTTTATTCAATAGAGATGTATTTAACCTAAATCCGAAGCTAAAACCTGCATAGGTATTATAATGTGGACTCTTTATAACTCTTGCAGGATTGTTATAACTACCAAGTACTACATTGTTTAGAACATCATCAATATTCCCTAAACTCAAACCAACAGATGCCAAAAATACCGCTAAAACCCTTTTAACCATTTTTGTCCCCCACAAAGTAGTTTAGGTTCAATTCTTCAGGCTTTATCAAACCTTCAAGAATAAGAACTCTCAAAATTTGAGCTTGAATTTGATCTAAAGGAGTAAAACCTATGGCTATGGGATAGAATTTAGGTTCTTCTCCTTCATTTGCTATTACTACTACTGTCGCAGGAACTCCCCTTATTCCAAATTCTATTGCAAGACCTGGATTTACCACTTGAGGAATATCTGTTTCCAGTAGTCCACCGTCTATAGAAACCGCTCTTACCTCAAGTCCGTAATCCCTGTATAGCTTTTCAATAAGGGGAGTTTGAAGCTTGCAAAAACGACACTTTGAAGAGAAAAAGTATATTATTCCAACTTTGTCTTTCACTTTTTCTATTACCTTTCTAAATCTTTCGCTTCTAAGCTCAGGATAATTCGTAGCAATTAAAACACTTTCGGGATAACCCATAATCGGATAAATCTGAGGTCCGTATTTTAAATATGCTTGCCTTAGAACCGTTCCTATTTTGTTTAAATGGGCAAAGTATTTAGCCTGCCATTTTAGAAACTCCTTTGCATTTTCTTCGGTTGGATTTAGAAGGAATTCCTTTACAGGCTCAGGTGCATTGGGGTTTACGGGAAACTCAAACTTTTCCTTCTCTTCTTTCCTCTCTTTTTCCTCTTTTTTCTTTTCCTTCTTAATTTCTCCAAAAAATATACCTCTTTCGGCTTTTACGTCTTTGAAAAACAGTCCTCTTTCAGCTCCAAAACCAAGTATTAAGAAGCTTAAAAAAACTACTGTGTATTTCCCCATGGTGTTTCCCCCGTAGGAACCACATTCCCTTGGTAGAAGGTTTTTATTTTGTTCTGTATATAATTGCTATCAACTTTATATTGCATTTTTGCTTGAATTTCTTGAATGAGTTCGGAAAAATCCATCTGTGAAAAATCAAGCTTTTTCAAATCGTCAAAAGTAAGTCCATTACAATTAGGATTATCCCAAGACCCCCAAGAATATCCCAATTGCTTGTAAGCCTGCTCTACTAATATCCTTGCAAACTTTGAATCATAACAACAATATTTGTATCCCCTTCTCAAACAAGTGCTACCTACTCCTACATCTATCTTCCAAGTACATTTTGAAGCTACAAAGTGGCAAAGTCCTTTGGAGATTAATACATATTCCTGATAGTCATTATGTTTTGATGCACAACTCTCACTCGTACAGGAATTACATTTTTCCGTAGAGGTAATGATGTCTACAGCAAGAGAAATTCCGAATTGAACCCAAGGATTTGAAAGAAAAGTAAGTTTATCACAAATTGATGTAGCGTTATTTTGCCCGCATATTTTATTAATTAAGTCCTTAGCGGGTGAACCTTCTTGAGTATAAGAACTTTGAGCTACAGTATATAAACAATCTTGAACACCTTGCGTACCGTAAACTTTGTAACCCGGCGATAGACAGGATGATGCCGCTTGAGCATATTCTTTTATGGCGTTGTACAATTGGACACCAAAATACACTATTCCTATTGATATCATCTTGTTTATGAAGTAATCTGTTGGATTTTCTACAATTGAATTCCACCATCCGCTTTCGCAAACTTTCGGTTCTCCTGTCCATACATGCTTGAGTTCATTTACAGCTTGAGCAAAAGCTATAGCTTCCTTAAAATCGTTTGAAAAATCTAATCCTTTCAAATCAAGTTGTGGGATAACTATATCATTAGAATTACAATTAATCTGAGTTTCCCATTTTTTGCAATCCGTAAGACTCAATGACTCTTCACACTCGTAATTAATCGAATATTCTGAACACACCATCTTTGAAGGATTTTCGGAATCTACAGTAAATTCATAGCATTCCAGCTCTTCAAGATTAGAAATAGGAGATATTAATGTACATTGGCTCAAGTTATTACAATTAGAAGTATCTAAGCTATCTTCAAAGCATCTGAAGGTTTCATAAGTTGTAGCTAAGGTAATAGGAACTTCATAATCTTTGTTATTTCCGGGAGGGTCATCATCTCCGAAACAAGCTCTATCATTGGGATTAGCATTAGTCCCAAGCTCCAATTTACTATTTAAATCTACACTTACAACTGTGTAGGGAAGATTCAGGTTTTGAAGATAATCATTTAAATAGCTTGCTAGCTGGCTTTCCGAGGGAAAGATTCCTGGAGAATTACTGACTTTATAGCATGTATTTGAACCTTGCAAAATAGTCCTGTTCAATTCTTTTATCTGCAAACCTACTACATAACTTTCACAACTTCCACACTTGTCCCCACCGTCTCCATCCCATCCCCAAGAAAACACAGCTTTAGCTTGTATAGTATCCGAGTTTTCTCCTAATTTGACACATAAAGGATTATTTCTGTAATAATCCGCTTCGCTACTTCCTTTTATAACTTTATGGTCTGTGAATTTCCTTTTAGCTATGCATGACTTTACAGTTTTTCCTACAGCAGCTGAAGTTTTCCACTCTTTACAAACTTTTACAGTGTTGCAAACCGTTTGAGTTCCATCGGGACATTTTTTTACAATTTCTTCCGAAACACATACTTTCCTAACATCTGATGGACATTCAAATGTGTATATTCCCACCTGAACTCCCGAAGTTGACGGTATATCTTGATAACCACACATACCAGAGACCGGGTCACAATAATAAGTAGTTTCAAGATTTGCCTTGTCTTTGATATCCGAATAACTTGTGTAATTGATGAGTCTGCATTTGTCAAAAAGTTCTCCACAATCATCGGAAATACATTCCGCTCTAAGGGGGTTATCATTACAACCCGGTTTGTTCCTGTCATAATAAACTCTACAGCTTACAATCCCACCATTTTTTTCTACATCTTGCCACTGAATACATCTTTTTTCATATTCGCAGTACTGATAACCTTCTAAAGTGGATAGAAAAGTATCAAAACTGAGATTTCCATTGCACGAATACTCTAAGGCTCTCTTCCACCAATCTCTGCAAAATCTTACTCCTTTTATTTCCCTACACTCTCTACCCTCTAAGACCTGAGTATTTACCAAATTGCAAATTCCCCCAAAAGTAGGGTCAGCAGGACAGTTTGTTTGTATTTCTTCTTTTATAAGTAATGGGTCTATTACATCTACATCTATTTTCCTTACCTGATAACAGGTAAATCCTCTTATCGGCTCAGAAAATTTGCTAAGTAGGTCAAGGATTTCTCTTTCTTTGCTTGTATCTATGACTTTGCTGAGGTCGTTTTCCGTTCTAATCCCTGCTTTTTGCCTCAGTTCGCTTTCCGTATCTCTCACTCTGATATTACCTAAACGATTACCAAGTTGGTCTATAAACTGTTTGTAATCTTGTCCTATCGCAATGCTAACTATAAAAAGCAAAGAAAAAACCTTTTTCATTGTTTTTCTACCTCTTTGAACTTCTTTAGAGCAAACTCAAGTGACACGTCCCCGTAAAGCACCGCTTTGAGTATGCAGTTTTTAGTTCTAAGTATTCCGAAATTTTCTCGGCACTCTGCAAGAACAAAAGCAGGAACTACCGAAGTACCAGCTTTTTCAAATATAAGAGGATTTATCTTTACCGTTATCTTTCCCTTTTTGAAGCTTTCTATAGAGGCAAGATAGGAAATGGTCCTTTCATCTATTCCTCGGAGAACTCCGTAAAATCTATATCCCTTTAGTTTCTCTGCACTTTTAAAAACACTGCGAAGGGTTTGGAGCGGAACACTCCTTGAGAAAAGATAAAAAATTACTTTTTGATTTTTCTCTTTTGGTAAATCTTTCTTGAAAAAAGCTTTCCATATTCTTTCTTGACCTTCTTTCGTAAGCAATGCAAATTCAAATTGTTTAATTAAATCCTTATTAAACTTAGTTAGATGTTCATATCTCTCTTTTACCTGTTTTATCACGTTTTGTTCAGGTATAAGATTTCTAAACTGTGATACATCTTTTTGTCTTTTCTTTAACCATTCAAAATCTTTTTTTACTTTCTCTATCTTTTCTTTGTTTTCCTGTATGAATATTTTTCCATTACATTTCCCATCAATATCGCAAGCCTGTAAGAAAATTCCCAAAAATATTCCTATCATGGGAATTGAAATCCTAAACAGCAATCTCTAATTCTCCAAACCGCCCAAACGAAATTTTCTTGAGAAGGAACTTGCTTGTAAAAAACCCAAGGAATTCCGAATTTTCCTATCGGAACCGCTTCATACGGAATCGGATAGGCAAGTTGAAGCCAATATTGACTTTTTACAATTGAAGGAAAGTATAAAGGCTGGCATTTAACATCTAAAGTAGGTACGGAAATATTTCTAACATTTCCTATAAAATTAAGACCGCTGACCTCTTTATAAAGGAAAAGTTGAGCATCTTCATGCATGATATCCAAGATCCTTACAACTATTAAGGCACTTTCCGTAATAGCATTTTGTCCATAGGTAGTTGTAGTATCAGGGAATATAGTTCCCCAACATCCTGCACACCAAAACATTGCATTCCTTAATGTTTCACTACCGTCCGTCACAGCACTTGAAGCGACACAATCCGCAAGGCAGGTCATTTGAGCTATAGGAGTTGCAAAAACAAGCTTCCAAGGTTGCACTAAAACTGCTAATTCATCATCCCAAATAAGGGGATTCAGTTCAGAAAAACCCGTAGGAACAAAATCAAATTCGGTAAATGTAGAAATACATAGATGGTCAAAAACAATATTTAGAACGCCGAAAACGGGATACTTTATGTAATGAACATTAACTTTGGATAAATCCCCTTTATTAGTCCCATCTTTTTGGCTTGCAGACATATCAGACCTTTTGTGTCCAAAACATGGAAACTCCCAAGCACGCCTTGGTACTTCTACAAAAGCTATAGGTTCCGCTACCTGAAAATGAAGTCCTACTTTAATTCTTCCTGAAGTAGAACAACTGCATACACCTTTTAGTTCAAGAGCATCAACAAAAAAACTCCAATCAACAGTTGATATAGGGTCTATACAGGGAGGATTACTTCTCCCTATACCTACTACTATTAATAATATTAAAAAGGTATATATACCTTTCCTTCTAACCATGGAAGCTCCACCCTAACGAGTTTTCTACCTGATTGATACATAAGCGTAGGCACTCTTTCTATGCCTAACCTTTCAAGGATTATCGGAAAGGCTATGTAGATGGAAAGGTCTGGGTATTTCTTTTGCAGTTCATAAACGTTTCCCCTAGTGATTAAGAAAGTAGTAGGATACCTTTTGGCAAAAGCCAAGAACTGCGGAAGCATTTTGTCTTCTAAGAAAACGTAAACCTTTCTGAGTTTTACCTTTTCAAGAACGTTTATTCTTTCTCCCTTCTTTGCAATTATCTTGTCTCCTATCCGTATATCTGCAGGCACTGTGTAAACTATTTCCTCTTCTTTAATTCTTAGCTTTTTCGCATACGGTAAGTTTAGATTTATCTCAGAAGCTTCTTTTATTCTTTTTTCCAGATTCTTTATCTCAAAAATTTTATAATTCCTTATTTTCTCCAAGATGTTTTCTTCCGCTATAGGATATACTTTTCCAAATACTCCGAGGTTTGTAAGCCCGAAACATAAAGAAATAGATAAGAGCAAAAAGAGAAATCTTTCCATCTTAAAGATGGAATATTAGGCAATTTTGAGGGAAATGTAAAAAAGATAATTCCGGAAATGGTACAAATTTTATACTCTTTTTGAACTAAAAACGTATTGACGAGAAATTAATTTCTTTTAAAAAAAAATTAATGCTTGAATTTTTGATAGGAGTAAGTGTTTTACTTAACACTCCACCTAAAGAGGTAGAAGGTATTGTTTATGACTGGGGCAGAAAAAGATACTATTGGAACGCTGCAGCTAAGTTTAAAAAAGTATCCGTTTACTTTGACTTTGATAGTGCAAAGCTAAAGGAAGGAGAAAAGGAGAAATTAAAGGTTTTTAAAGAAGGTGATTTTGTTATTGTAAAAGGTTTCGCATCACCAGAAGCACCTCAAAACTATAACTTCAAGCTATCTCTAAGGCGTGCAAATGCAGTAAAGAATTTCTTAGAAAAGTTAGGAGTGAAAGTTTTAAAAGTAAAAGGTTTTGGAGAATCGCAGTGCTATGAAAAAAAAGAAAACTGGTGGAAGTGTAGAAGAGCAGATGTAGTGGAGGTTGATAAGTGAAGAAGGGATTAATAGGCATGTTAAAACTTAGATGGGAGCAAAAATTGAAGGAGGGAGAATGAGCTATGAATAACAAAGCATTAGTATTCTTAGAAGCCGCGAAGTTACATTTTGAAAAATTCAGAACCTTTTTCCATGAAGCAGGATATGCGGAAAGGTCTCTTTTAATACCTGAAGCGGAAGAAAAAATTTATTGGCTTGGCAGATATCTTGAGAAGTCTATCAAAAGGTTAGCGGGAGGTGAAGATGATGAGGAAGCTGAAGCTGTATTACTTAATTAATGCAGATAGAATTAATAAGGTTTCTATCATAGTCTTTGCTTTAACCTTGGGTTTGTTTGATAATGCCATTGCTCAAACCACAGACCCGTGGCAAAATTTTGCGGATTTGCTTATTCAGTGGATTAACGGGAATCTTGGGAAAACCCTCACACTGATTGGAATGCTAATTAGCCTCTTGGTACTGCTCGTGACTCATTCCTGGAGGATATTCCTATATGGAATAATCCTTTCTGTTATCATCGGCGGATTGGTAGGAATAGCAAGAACGTTCCACGAAGCAGGAGCAACTGCGTTTGGAACTAACTGGTAAGAATGGAAAAAGAAGTTTACATAATACCGAAATATCTTGATGACGACTATAAAGCTTTAGGGCTTATTCCTATTGATGTTATTCTTATATTTGTTTTCGCTTTCTTACCATTTTTATGGATTCTTGGCCATATAAAAAGTTTTATAATTGCGACAACTGTATCTTTGGTTTATTACCGTTATGTAAAGAAGAAAGGAAGAGGCTACTATAAATTTCTTCTTTTTAAAATTGGTTTCATAGAAATAGAAGGAACCTGTCCTCCTACAGAAAAAGAGGTAAGAGTATGATAGAAGCATGGGCAAATTTAAAGGAAGCGAATAAGGTATTGCTTCTTGTTATTGCACTCCTTGTTGCTTTGATTTTAGGTCTCGTATCTATAACAGCATATCTCCTTACACATAAAGAAGTCGTTGTGTACATGCCTCCATATGAAAAGGTAAAAGTAGGTGGAAGGGATTACATTCTCCTTTGGGCAAAAGTGTTTACAAATTACATAACAAACTTTGACCCTGATACCATAGAGAACAGAATGAACTTTCTTTTAGTATATGCTTTTAGTGATGAAATTAAACAAAAACTTTTGAAGGAAGCAGAAGATATAAGAAGAAACAGGATTACACAACAATTCATCCCTTTTGAAGGTAGCTGGGAACTTATTCCTGAAAAAAGGGAAATAAAAGTAAAAGGCAGATTAAGAAGATGGATAGGAACTAAGGAAATACAAAACAAAATGGTAACCTTTGTGCTTTATATGAGAATTTTCGCAGGCAAACCATATATAGTGGGGTTCAGATATGAATAGATTAGTTAAAGCTCTACTTATGGGAGTTTGTCTTTCTTTTTCAGCTGAGATACTCTACAAAGGAGAACCTGTTAACGTAGAGGTTTCAAATAGAGACTTTAGTGTTTTCGTTTTTCCAGAAAAGGTAGAAAAGGTGGTTACTACAGAAGGACTTGCAAGGGCTAAAGCAAAAGGTAATGAAGTATTGGTTAGTGTAGTGGACTATCAAGGTGCTGCACTATGGGTAAAACTAAAAGACGGAAAAACGTACCTTTTTTATCTAATACCTTCAGAAAAACCACCTGAACAATTTAAAGTAATAGACGTAAGAAAAAAGGAAAAGAAAATTCCGGAAATAGAAAAGAAAACACCTCATGAGGAATTAATAGCTCAGCTTATCAAAAGTACCATTTTAGGAAAGGTTCCTATTGGCTATGAAGAAAATATAAAAGTTTATGCAATAGATACTCCTAAGCTTTTGATAGTCACAGAAGGATACTATGATGGATATTTCTACAGAGTTTGGAAGGCAAAAATTATCAATAAAACTGATGAAATAGTGAGGATAAGAGAAGATATGAAATTTTTTGAAAGGATTATCAGAAAAGAGTGGGGAAGACCTTATGCACTTGCAATTACTACCGAGTATTTAAAGCCTGATGATGAATACGCTTTGATGATTGCGGTAGTAAGGAAAGAAGATATAGCTGGAGATATAAGAATAACTGAGCACGACGAAATTATAAAAGATTTTCTCCTTAAAGGAAAATGAGATACGGTGTTTTAATCCTTCTTAGTATTATCCTTCCGTATTTTGCAGGAAGTATGACAGGAGCTTATATAGAAAAGGGATATGTAACATTTTCAGATTTGAAGAGAGCAGTTGCATTACTCATAGAAAGGGTAAGAAGAATTGAAGAAGAACTAAAAAATCTAAAACAGTCTACAGGTAAAAAACTATACATAGTAAAAGCTGACAATACACGAGTAAGACTTTATCCTTGGGGAAAAGTTTTAGGATTAGTTCCCAAGGGAACTAAAGTTGTCGTTTTCGGGAAACAAGGGGAGTTTTATATCACAAATCTCGGATTTATCCACGAAAGCCTGCTGAAGGAGGTAGCAACAGTTGAAAACGGTGAAAGATAAATTGGAAAAAAGAAAAAAGTTAGTAATAGGTGCAGTTTTCGGGATTTTCGGACTTTCAGTAGCAGGTAGTATGTTTATGGGATTATACTCTCTTTTAAAAACAACCCAAACAAAGAAACAAATTTTACAAAAACAGATACAGGAAGAAACAAAGTTGATTTCAGAAAAAGATTGGAAATTTGTTACAGAAACAAGACTTAAAGAATTAGAAGACAGAATACAGCTAATAGAAAAGGTTTTAAGAGAAATCAATGAAAAACTTCAGGAAAGAGAAACAAGAGAAACAAAAGTAGTAAAAGGTTTTAAAGAGATAAAAAGTCCTTCCATATCGGTTTCGGAAAAGGAAAAAGAAAAATTACCTCCCATCAAAATAAAAATTGATAATCCTCCTCCCATAGAGCTCGGTAGATTGCAAAGGGTAAAGCAGAAGAAAGAACCTCCACAATTTGAGGAATTTGTTCAAGAAGTAGAAGATATTGAAGAAAAAAAGAAATCCGAAAAAGAAGAAAAGGAAAAGAAATATTCTCTTTACATCCCTTTGGGCTTTGCAAAAGCATTGCTTCTCAATGGTGTTGATGCTCCCACTCTTCAATACGGAAGGGAAAATCCACATCCGGTCTTGATGCTCCTTCTTGACAAAACCATTCTTGCAAATAACAGAAAGCTCAATCTAAAAGGTTGCTTTGTTATGGGAAGTGCTTTCGGAGAATTATCGTCAGAGCGGGCATATATAGAAATATCACGTATTTCTTGCATAGATGAAAAAGGAAAGATTTACCAGAAAAAGGTTGATGGAGTTATTATAGATGCAGACGGAAAAACAGGACTAAAAGGTAGACTGGTTTCTAAATTCGGTTCTGTTCTTGCAAAACAATTTATGGCAGGAATATTGGAAGGTATAAGTAGAATCCTTCAGGCATCATCTACCACAGTGCAAATATCTCCCATAGGAACCACTTCAACTATAAAGCCTGAGGATATAACTAAAGTAAGCATAGCTTCAGGTTTCGGTAGTGCTGCAAGAAAATTAGCAGATTTCTACATATCACTTGCAAAGGAATATTTCCCGGTTATAGAAATCCAAGCTGGAAGACCCGTAACAATCCTCTTTTACGGAGGTGAAAAACTTGAAGAAACTGCTGATTTTAATCCCGGTATTGGTGGCAGATTGTAATAGCGAAGTTTCTATAGGCGGTGAAAAATACATGATAGCGGATAATCCTTTTTCGTGGGGAAAAGGATTATCAGAGTATGACAAGAAGCCAAAAGGAATTTACAGGGGAATGATTTTTGTATTCCCTAAAGAGAAAACTTATACATTTCACACAAAAGGCTTTAAACATTATTTACTCCTTTGTAATTTTGAAAACAAAACTAAAAAAAACTGCTTATGCCTTGCACCAGGCAGCTACGCCGAAGTTAAAGGAAGAGTGTTTTTAGAAGAACTTTACAAAGATAAGGAGTGCAAAAGAGTTGTTTACTTTTAAAGGAGGCGGGAGTATGAAAATAACTTACTTGACATTAGGTTTAATATTCCTATACCAAATATCTTTTGCAGAACCTCAAATATTCAAAAGCATAGGAGCTAAAGTTATTGAAGAAAGAGACTTAGGAAGTCTCATGGAGTATGTAATAGGGAAAAACGGTAGAAAAATGATAGTTTATGAAACCAAAGATGGAAAATACCTGATTATCGGAGCTTTGCTGGATGCAAAAAGCGGTAAAAACTTAACAAAGGAAAGATATAAAGAAATAAACAAAGTTGGTTTTTCAAAGATACCTCTAGATGAGGCTCTACACATAAGGTTCGGAAAAGGCGGTAAAAAGCTTGTAATGATTTCCGACCCGGAGTGTCCATTTTGCAGGCGTGCTCATAGGTATTTAAAAGAAAAAAATGTAGACTTATATGTTTTTCTATTTCCCTTGGATATTCATCCGAATGCATACAAAAAAAGTGTAAAAATCCTTTGCTTTAAGGATAAAGCAAAAGCATATGATGAAGCACTGAGCGGAAAAGAAATCAACGCAAAGGAATGTAAGAAAGGAGAAAACTTACTCAAGAAACATATCCTCATAGGCCAGATGTTAGGAGTAAGAGGCACTCCTTTATTTGTAAAAGAAAATGGAGAAAAAATAGAAGGTTTCGTTGTATCTGAGCTTGAAGAATATCTCGGAGGGAATAAAAATGAGTAAGGTCTTCTTAACTCTCCTTATAACTTTTCCTCTTATTACTTCTTGTGCAAAGATGTTTGCGGTTGGGCATGAAAATGCAAAATGCGAAGCAACAGAAGGGACAGGAGTTTGTGCTCCGATGGAAGTTGTATGGGAAAATAGAAAACTATTTGAAAATTCATACCCTCGTTTGCAAGCTTTCACATATGGAAATGTGAAAATTAAAGGTGAGAAAAACAAAGTAGTAATTTTGAGCGGAATAGAAAGAAAGGTAAAGATTTGCAAAACGGAATACGACGTTGAAGAAGGAGAATATAAAGTATGCAGGTGGGAAACAAAGCTTGCATTAAAGAGATTAAAACATTCACTTGATAGGAAACTAAAAGAAACTCCCGTTCCCGTAAGAAGAAGCGAAATTATTCAAAGAATCTGGATATACCCCTATGTAGACAGCAGTGGAAATCTCGTGGAAGGACACTTCATTTATGTGGTTGTAGAAAAAGGAAAATGGCTTGACGAGGAAGGAAGGGAGGTAGACTAAAATGGGCTTGATAGAAAAACTCCTCGGAATAGGTAATCTACAGTCTACAGAAAAGGAAATTATAGAAGCCTTCAATCATTCAAGAGTAAGATTTATAGACCTGTACCCTGTCCTTGAATATAGGGAAAAAGATGAGGTGTATGTGACAAAAACAGGAATAGGATTTATTCTCTCGCTTTCAATTCCCCCATATCTTAGTGAAGATGATGAAAGTGTATTTGAAGCTCTTATTTCCTTTTCTCATCCCGATGATACTGTAATAGGCTTTTTCTGTTTTGCAGATTCAAACATAAAACCCTTTCTCGACTATTGGCTCAAAATTCATCAATACACTCCGAATGTGGATAATCCGGAACTCGTAAAGAAGATTATTGAAGAGAGATATAACTACTATCTGAAAGCCGAAGGTTTCTGGCATGGAGCTAAACCGAGAATATTTAAAAATTGGGTATGGATATTTTATCCGTTTAAAAAGGATAAAGACCCATATCAGCTACTTGATACAGTAAAAAAATATAAAACAAGAATAGAGGGAATTTTAAAGGTTTATTCTCCTAAAACGGTAAAACCCGAAGAGTTTGTTATTACCATGAAATCCCTCATAAATCCCGGATATGAAGGAATAAGCAATGTGGAAGGGAGTGAACTCAATCTTCAAATTCCTGAACATGACCTCATAATAAGGATAGAAAATGAAGAAAAATCGGAAGAAGCGGATTTAGTTTTCAAATGTGGAGACAAGAAAAGATATTGGAGAGGATTTCATGTAGATGTATTTCCGAGGAAGGTATCACTCTGGGATTTTTCAAATATATTCTTTCCCTATAACTCTCAAGAAACCTCTGTTTTCCTTTATGAGCCTTTTATGTTCTCACTGATAGTAAGAGTAAAGCAACCTGCAAAGAGAAAAGAAATTATCAGAAGTAAGGCAATGTATGCAGTTCAAGGTGCAGAGAAAAATCCCTTAGCGAAGTTTTTTCCTTCCATTATAGAAAGAGCTCAAGAAGCACAATATGTTCTAAAACTCATAGAGGATGGAAAACTTCCCTATCAAGCAAGCCTATTTTTTTTCTTGAGTGCTCCCGATAAAAAGGAACTGGAGCTAATATCGAGTGAGTTTTATACAAAAATGTA